>DATEBN010000039.1:0-15091 GCA_035287785.1 Candidatus Babeliales bacterium | reverse complement strand
AATTCCAGTCAATAAATCAGCATCTAAAGCGCGACTCATATCGATAACGCCAGGATTTCCAGTAGATGGCGGTGTGATGTAATTTAGAATTGGCGGTGCAATTTGAGCTGATTGCCAAGATAATTTTGGTGGTATATTGGTTTGGTGTAGCCCGCGAGCTTGAGCTCCAAGCACCTCTAACTCTTCTAGCTTTAAGTCGGCAATAATCACTTCAATAGCTACTTGCAGTTGTGGCTGATCCATTTCATCAATAATCTTTTCTAATACTTGCCAGTCATTAGCGTAAGCTGACACAATTAAATTATTGCTGAAACTATACGATTCTTGAAACGTAGCTGAGGGTGTATCCTCCTTATCTTTACTGTCATCTTTTTTAACCTTGGGTTCACTAAGTGACTCTTCAGATAGCACAATTACATCTTTAAAACTATCGGTAGGGTTATTAGCGTTAGTAGGGTTACTAGTTTGCTGATTACGTTTACCACGCACTAAATTTTGAAGCACTGGTGCAAAGCCCTTAGCATCTAAATATTGTAACGGCTTAACGTGAATAATCGATTTACCTGAGTCGACGGCCTGATCTAAACTTTCGACAATTAGATCTTTTAATTTTCGCACCGAAGCTGCATCGCCCATTAAAACTAGCGAGTTAGTGCGATCAACTGAAATAGCGCGTACATTTTGTAAATATTTAGTGCCAGATTTTTTAGTGCTAGCTGGTTTATAACCATAACCCAGATTATCGTCTACTTGTTCTTTAAGTAACTCTTCGATCATTTTTTCAATGCGGTACGAGTCAGTATGATTTAAAGCTAAAATTGCGACCGTTTCTTTAAAGCCCGAGTTATCTAAACGTTGAATCACTTCCAGTGCTTGGCGCAAACAGTTGGCCCGATTAGCTAGAATTAAGCTATTAGTCGGTGGATCAAATTGAATCGTGATATCTTGACCGTTAGTAGCACTAGGAGCAGCAGGAGCGTAGGGGTTAGCACCATAACTATCACTAGTACTAGCACCAGCGCTGACACCACCTGGCAAAATTGAGCTCAAGATCCCACCCAACTCTTTTTGGGCATCTTGATCGTTAGCTAAATTAATATTTTTAAAATAGTAAATATATCTAATTGGTTCGTCGTTGTTGGGCAATTTATCAAAATCAGTGTCGATATATAATTTTAGATTCTTATTCACAAATTTACGATTGCGCACAACTTCGTAGAAGTTTTCATTGGGCACTAAACTATAACCCGCAATCTCTAAGAAGTTTAAAGCTAAATTCCAAGCACTATTGATCGTTAATTTTTTATTATGGGTATAAGTAATTTTAGTTTTAATTGCATCCGGCGCTTGTGGGAATAAAATATTGATTTTTTTGCCGGATAAACTGGTTTTAATCTCAGCTAGTTTGCTGATAATATCGACTAAATCTTCGTTTTCGTAATCAAAAAGTATGAGATCTTTAGCTCTAGTTTTTTTGCTAGTATTGGGTGCGTGAACAGTATTAATCACTGCTGTGATGGAGCACAGTAAGATTATTAGCTTGATAATTTTACTACTGAGCATTTCAGTTCTCTATTTTTAATTTTAACCAGCCTGGTTAACTTCAGTATGGTTCTTCAGTGTCGCAATTGTTAATAATAAACTAACAGTTGGTGGCGTACCTGGGTTAGATTCTAACTCTAAATTTTTAATATACACACGTTTATTTTTTTCTAACTCTTCTAACAATTGGGTGACTTGCCACATATTTAGCTCATCTAGTTTAATTTCTAAGATTAATTCTGAATAGCCCTTACTTTTTAACATAGCGGGCTCATTAGTGGTTAAGCGGGGCTTTTCTTGTAACTTATTAGTTAAATTTAACTGTTCGGCGATAGTTTCGAAGTAGTGCATAATTAAAAAGTTTTTATCTTGTTGTATTAACTCGTCAACCAGGTTTTGTTGTTCACGAATCGTGAGTTCTTTACTAAGTAATTCTTGGACTAGTACCCGTTTAGTATTTAAAGTTTTAATATTTTTAATGATATTCTCAGTGCGATAATGATAGTAAAAAATTAAGCCACTACAGAGTCCTGAAAAGAGACTAATGTAAACTAAGATATAGTTTCTAAACATGCTATTATTTTGGGTCGCTAAGAAACTCTCGATGCGGGTGAGTAAGCGCTCGATCATAGTATCTGCTCCCCGTTTTTAAGATTCAAGGTAATCTCGAAATCAAGATCTTGCGGTTCTTTAGGCAATTCAAATAGTTTCGAACTTCTTAATTCAAAAGTTAATTTATTTAGCGCGGCATAATCGGCTTTTTGGCCCTGGCCAGTGGCAATTTTACCTTGTAGTGTCAGCTGGGTATCAGCGATGGTTAAAAGTTCTAATTTTAAACCCAGCTCTTCGGGTTTAATAATTTTACTTAACTCTTGTAAATATTCTAAAATCGAAACGCGGGTTTGTTGCGAGAAAGCAAACCAAATTTTAGATTCATGTTCGACTTTGCCTTCCGCCGATCTAATCGCCAGTGGTAAAGTTTTTTGCTCTTTAGTATTTAAATTAAAGGTCTTACTTAGACGATTAAGTGTTTCCAGTTCAGCTTTTTGTAGCTTGCTATTTAAGTTACTCAGTTCCCAAAAAATATGGCCACCCAGTGCTCCTAAAATTATTAAGCTAAAGATTAGACCAACGGCAATTTGATTTTTTAGTAACCCACTACTAGTACGTCCATATTCTAAATTACTATGATCTTGCACAATGCTATTATAGGCACCGGCGATCGGGCCATAATCCAACGCACTTAGCTTAAGATTAGTCTTAAAAACTTTATGATCTAATAATTTAGTTAATTCTAAGTTATAGCACTTGAGCTTAAAAGTTTGCTGAATTAGCTCTGATAGACCGGCAATTACTTGTTCGCTTTGTAACAAGATAATTTGCTTAAGTTCGAGTTTAGCATCTGGATTAATAGCTAATTGCTGAGCTTGTAAATTAACCGCAAAAGACTCTAGAGTTGCTGAAATTAAATTAAAATATTCGCCTAAGACAGCTTTTAGTTGGGTAGTATGCTCTTGATTAATCGCGTGTGATAAATTAACCCGGTTAATAATTTCTAGCGCTTCCGGGTAGCTAATTTTGGCGCGTTGTGAGAATTGACGAGCCAAATTGTTAAAGCCGCGCGGAATAATGCGCGAGAGCTGTAATTTATTATGCTCTAAATAAATTACGGTAGTGGTGCTGTCACTGATATTTAAGAAAATCTGTGCAGTTTTATTTTTAGTTAGATTAGTTAAATTAGCTTGATCTGAGCTATTTATATTGGCAGGTATACTAGCTTGGATAGTATTAAGCTGGGTATAAGGTTGGTTATATTCAGGGATTTTTTGGAATAGTGCATAGCTGTCAAATAACTCAACTGTAAATTGATCGACCCCTTTGAGACCTGCTTTTTTAAATAACTCTTGGTAATATTCTAGATCTTTGGTTTGAACTACCGCTGCTAGTACCCGCGAGCTTTTTTTGGTTAAATCTTGGCTAGTAACAATAAAACTGACGACTGCTTTGTCGATCGTAAACGGTAAACTAGCTTCAACCTCAAATCTCAGTACCTGATTAATTTTTTGGGCATCTAGGAATGGCAACTCTAGTTCTTTAAAGATCGTGTGGGTATTAGACACTGTTAGTGTAATTAAATTAAACTTATTTTTTTTGATAATCTTTTTAATGGCGGCTGAGACTAGTTGTTCGTAAGTTAAGCCCGAATCAAATTCTAGCGCTTCGCGATAAATTTCTTGGATCGTAACAGTGTTGCCAGCCGCTAAAATTTGACAAGCGGTGACATGATTACGACTAAGTGAAAAGCTTAAAATTTTTTGTGAAATCAAGTAGTAGTTATTAATCGCGTTGGGAATAAACAGATTTTGGATCATGAATTATTCTCCTGAGCTTGCCCCTGAGCTGTGGTTTCTGGTTCACTATAGTGATTAGGAACACTCGCAAGTAGCGCTGATTTACGGCGCGGTGGGACAGCAGTGGCAGTAGTTTCGAGCTGTGCTGCGGGTGCACCAACTGGTGCTAAACAGACTGCGCCAGGTGCACCTTGTCGGCGATCCACAAACTTTTGCACTTCATTAGTTTCTTCATGGCGATAATCTTTAAAGAACCATTTTACAATTGGATCACGATTCTTAGATTTAGAGTCGATCTCACCCAACGCCTGTTGTAAATCTTCAGATTTATTAAGCGTATAGGTACAAGTTTGATCTTGGTCGTTATTAATAATTCTAGGGGTAATAAAAATTAAAAGTGTATCCCGTTTATACTCGTCAGTGCGATTTCTAAATAGATTACCAATAATCGGAATTTTACTTAAGATTGGCACATTAGACTCGTTGCTAGTAGTTGTACGCTTAATTAAGCCGCCTAATGCTAAAACTTCGCCGTTAGCTACATTAGTGCAAGTTTGGACCAACTTTATGGAAGTATCACCAGCGGAGGGGTTATTTGGATCATCGATAGCATTAGTGAAATCTTCTAACTTGATCATTACTTCTAAGCTGATCATACCATTAGGATTAATTTGCGGAATAATATCTAGTTGCAAATTGGCCGACATTTGCTGAATCGTGCTTTGTGAATTACCAGTGGCGACTACTGTACCAGATTGCACACGGCGAGTTTGGCCAACTGAAACACGCGCTGGATACTTATTAGTAGCAATTACAAATGGCGAAGCAATGACGTTGGTACGCACAAATTTACTGATAATGCCAATCAGTGCCCAAGCGCTACTTTTGCCAATCGAAATTAAGGTAGTTCCAGCTGCCGTGACTGGGTTTTGAGCCAGTGTTAATAAATTGCCAATTAAACTACCGGTGGTTGTGTCAGTGACCACTTGGCCACCTGCGCCTAATTGGTTACCCCAGCCGCTAGTAGCCGCGTTAACCTTGCGATTTTGCGCACTATTAATTTGAGCCCAAAGCCCTTGAGTATCTTCAGTTTTAAGTGTGACCACAATCGCTTCGATAGCGACTTGCGGTTGTTTACGATCGAGCTGTTTAATCACTTCTAAAACTAATTTATAATCTTCCGGTTCACCGCGAATCACTAAATTATTACCTTGACCTTCCGGCTCGAAGTGCAAGTTGCCAAACAAACGATCTTGGCCATGTAAACGCGCTTGGCCGGCACCCAAATTAGCACCAGCTGCGCCTGGTGTACTATCGGCGCCAAACTGGGTAACTTTATTTAACAAGTCGGCCATCTGTTTAGCTGGCGTATGATTTAATGGCACCACCCAAAAATTGGTACGGCGTCTTTGTAGATCAGTGTCGAATTCTTGCACGATCTGTTCGACAGTGGCAATGGCAGTACGTGAGCCTAAAATTAAGAGCGGGTTAGAGCGCGATTCGACAATCACACGCGCCTCTTTGAGCGAAGAGCTCAGTTTATTACTTTTAGCAAAGGGGCTCTGATAACCATATTTGTCAGCACCAGTATCTTTACCGCTAGCTAACTTTTTAATTAAATCAGCAATCTCAGCGGCATCGGCTTTTTTAAGTTTAATAATCGAAAGCATTTCAGGCGTATTAGCGCCGTCTAGTTCACGCACAATCTCCATCAGAGATTTAATATTGTAGGCTGTGTCAGTAAAAATCAGCGCGCGTAAATTTGCAAAACTGCTAATTTTAGCAAACTTACTCTTAATTTTATCGAGTACTTCGAGCATTTGGGCCGGCGTGCTATTTTTTAAGAAATAAATATATCTAATGACGCCACTCTCAGTGATCTTATTAGCATCGACGTTAATAAATACTGGCACCACTTCTTGCATAGCGGTGCCCAGCGCTGTAATGCGATAAATAGGTTCATTTACGCCAGTGATCCGTACGCGGGCATAACCAGCAACTTTTAAGAACTGGTCAGTTAAGTGCCAGAGTTCACGTTTAGTTAAAGGCTGATTAGTTGCGAACGAAATTTTACTATTTTCTAGACCAGTTTTACTAGCAGAATTACCCGTGCTAGCAGTTGAATTAGCTGGATTAGCAGGATCTTCTTTGGGATTATTACTATATGGGTCTAACTCTTTATTACTATCCTTAGATTTGGGCTCTTTGGTGGGCTTAATATCTTCGTCGAAAACAAAACTGACTTTGAAAATTAGTTCTACTTTTTTGAGAAAGTTTAACAAACTAGCGTTCTCAAAGTTTAATGAAATGTCGGCGCTAAATGGCGTATCTTGATCTAGGTCTAAGTCTGAAGTTAACTCTGGCCCAGTGAAATCTGGATTAATAGAGTTATGGTTAAGCGCGAGACTGTGCTTAGTATCGCGTGTCTTAGTAGCATGTGAGTCTAGGCCAACTAACTCTTCTGGCGCAGCGGGAAAATTAAATTCTTGAAAATCGGGCGTGTCTTTAGTCGGTTTTAAATTTGGTGCTGGGGCTAGGTCTTGAGAATTAAAGCTCGTGGTAACTGTTTTTTCTGAACTAGTAGTCGGGGCAACTGATCTGGTTTTTTTGGTACGTGCTGTGAGCAGACTAGTACTAGATAAAATTAATAATAGTAGTACTCGCAGTACGTTCATGGTGAGTTTTTTCGACTTTAGAAGAAAAAGCTTGTGGTGAGTTACATCGAACCATATCGAACCATTACGCATGTGCACCTCCCGGAGTTTTTAACATACGTTGCCGATCTTGCTGTTTAATTTTTTCGAGTGTATTAACCGGTGCCGTTGCATGCGATACTGGCAGATCTAGTTTTTCTGGTGTAATAGCAGCAGGCGCAATGACAGGTGCCGGAGCTTGGGCTTCACGTTTTAGATCATTAATTTTTAAATCTTTCGGGTGATCTGGCAAGACAAATTCCGCTTCGGAAAGCTCTTGACTGCTACGAGTGGTGCTGGGCGCTGGAATTAAGCGATTACGTAAACTAATTTCCGGTTCTTCGTCGGTCATATTATAGGTAATTTTAATTGGTTGATTGTGTCGCAACAGTTCGATAGTAAAATTAGTGAGATGGTTATTATAATCTTGGTCACTGGCGCCACTATCAGTTTTATCCCGCTCGTCCCGACGCTTGTCGAGGGATGTTGCGGGTACAGTACTAGCGCTACTATTAGTTAATTTCTGATAAATTTCAAACCGGTCTTTAGTACTCTTAGTCGGAATATCAGCAATCGCTAAAATAATATCGCCGACTTCGAAACCGAGTGCATTACCCAATGTTTTATAACCAGCTTGACCAATGCGGCAGCCCAAATTTTCCCCATCTTGAAAAGCGGTAGTTAAATCTAATAGCTCGATTAAATTGCCCAAATTTCGGATATGCGCGGTAAATTGATCCAGATCGATCGCAATTTGATGATACCCAGTAGTCTGAATAAACTTACTCCAGTTAATATCCGTTTTTTCCATATCGCTCTTAGCTTCACGTTGGTATAAATATAAAGTTTCCTGTTGGCCATTATTGCGCAGTAGTTCAACTTTATGCTTAGTAATATTAATAATTTGCGCATCTTGGACCCGATCGCCAATGCGATAATTAACCTCTTCTTTAGTAGTTTGATCTACAATAATCGCAATATTTTCTAAATTATTACCGAAGGTCATAATACCAGTTAAATTAATATTGAGCGGTTCTAAAAATGGCGCAGTAAATGGTGCTAATCCTTCTGGTGGATTTAGTTCGGGAGCTAGGGGAAAATTATCTGATTCTACCGAAAACTCTTCGGTTAACTCAGTGGGTTGTGATTTGGTACCAAAAAGGTCATTTAAATAGATCAAACTGTAATCTTGGACGTCCGAATAGATCACCTGAGATTGCGGAAGTGCAACCGGTGTGATCGATTTAATATTAGGCATTTTGACTGGCATAAATAAAATGAAATATGTGGAAGCCAAAAGCTCTAACAGTAAGATACTGTTTACAATCCAAAAGGGCTGCCGCATGCACACATTCCTTTGTTTTAGCTAATTCTCGAACAATACTCTGATGGATCTGATTTTTTGTCAAGCTAGGGGGTGACAATTTGTTCCAATAGATCTGTAATAATTTGATCAGTTGAAACTTGATTTGCTTGAGCTTCGTAACTACGTGCAATGCGATGGCGTAAACAAGCTGGTGCGACCGCCTTAACATCATCTGGAATTACAAACTGGCGTTGGTGCATAAGGGCATAAGCTTTAGCGCTATGATAAATGGCTAAGCTAGCGCGTGGTGAAGCGCCTAGTGCGATTTGGCCGGCGACCGTTAATTTAAATTTAGCGGGATTGCGAGTAGCTTGGGCAATCTTAACAATATATTCAATAATTTTTTCGTCGACGTACACTTGGTCGACCAACTCTTGCAGCAAAGCTAGCTGTGATTTAGAAATGATAGCCTGCGTGTGAATCACTTGTTGTGATCGAGCAATAATCTGTTTCTCAATTTCACTGTTGGGATAGGGAACCAATAGTTTAAACATAAAGCGGTCTAGTTGTGCTTCGGGTAATAAATAAGTCCCAGATTGTTCAATCGGGTTTTGCGTGGCAAAAACTAAAAATGGCAAATCTAGTTTAAAGCTTTCGTTGCCAATTGTGACCTGTTGTTCTTGCATGCACTCGAGTAACGCAGATTGTACTTTAGCAGGTGCACGATTAATCTCATCTGCTAGCACAATATTGGTAAAAACTGGGCCAGGTTTAATCACAAATTCTAAAGTTTTAGGATTATAAATCGAAGTGCCAATTAGATCACTAGGTAATAGATCCGGCGTAAACTGGATTCGTTTAAAATTTAGGCCCAGTGTTTGAGCGACAGTCTTTACCAAAGTAGTTTTGGCTACCCCCGGCATACCTTCTAGTAATACATGTCCGCGACAAGCGATGGCAATTAACATCAAGTCGATTAATTCTTGATTGCCCGCAATCACTTGCGAAATCTCTTGACGTAATTGTGCTAAGATTTGGGCGGCCTGTGCTAGGTTGTGATTATTTTGAGGATTATACGCTGGTGAGTTATTTAAACCGTAATTATTTGCTTGATTGTGTGGTTGGTCTTGTTCTGATTTTAAATTTGCTTCTGGGTTATGGTTCATAAAAATTATTATCGTAATTTTTTGGGTTTACAAATTTAACTGTTTTTAAATTTAACCAAATTAATAGTTTTGTGCTAGAATGTCGCATGATGATTTTTAGGAGAGGTATGAAGCACAGCGGTTATATTAAAAATAAGCTTTTAACTTATCGAGTTGTGAAAGTAATTGCTAAAAAATACACTATGTTCCGCTCGTCCCGAGTGAAACGCAGTGTAATCGAGGGATATGCGGATAAATGTAGAGTGCCCGCAACATCCCTCAACTCCCCTCGACTAACGCTCGGGGTGAGCGGGTGTCAGGGTGAGCGAAATTTAGCGCGTTTAAGTTTAATTTATTTTTTAAATTTAATTTTAGTCTCGAATTTAATTTTAGCCGATGATAATAGCAATCAAGTCAAGATTGCTAGCCGCGCTTGTTTGTGGCCACGTATGCCATTCTATCCAACTACACCGGAAACTCTACCGCTTAATCGTGCGCTTTTAGAGTCATATCAACAAGATCAATTTTACCAAATTTATTTTACACCCTATTTTTCGCAAACTGGTCATCATGATGATCTAGGTAGTTACTTTTTACCTAATGGTAAATCATCGATCATCTGTGGTGAATTTGGGTGTACCGCCGCTTATAACGGTACGTTAGATGTTTTAGCAAATTATTTTAATGTCTTTACTAACACGATTCCAGATGTGGATGACCTAATCAGTTTGCAAGATTATAGTTTCGAAAGTTTGGTTAAATTTAAACCTCAGCAAACTATGGTCGGTACAGCATTAACTTATCATCAACATTTATCAGAATATTTAGACGAAGGTTTTTGGTGGGAATTTATTATTCCATTTTTAAATGTCACTAATAATTTACAAGTATCCGAAAGTTTTATTAACGCCGGCTCGGGTACTACACCGACTGGTTATTATGACACTATGATCGAAGCGTTTCAACAACCGAGTTGGTTTTTTGGTAAAATCGATGATGCATCACGTTCAACTTTTGGGATTGCCGATATTCAAGTTAAACTGGGTTACACTTATAACAAAACTGAGACACATGCGTTCTCGACTTACTGGGGGATAATTTTACCAACTGGTAATAAACCTAATGCCGAATGGTTGTTTGAACCAGTAGTAGGTAATAATGGCCATCTGGGTTTATATTCCGCAGCGTCGCTCTTCTTTAGGGTCTGGCACTCGGAAGAGATGGGTTTATATTGGACGCTAGACACGGCCGGGATTTTCTTCGGCGAAAATAAACAGATGCGCTCATTTGATCTGAAGGGCAAACCCTGGTCACGTTATATGTCAGTGTATGCTGATGCTACTGCTACTAGTGTGACGCCCGGTATCAATGTTTTCACGCAATCTATGCATGTCACACCCGGTGCCCAGCGCGATTTAAATTTAGGTTTCTTATTTAGGAATGGCGGCTTTAGAGCTGAGTTCGGTTATCACGTCTTTGCACGGGCGCAAGAAGTGGTCAAACTTTCTGATCGCTGGGATGGTAAAGCTGGGATAGCAGCGCTCTATAATAATACTGGTAATATGATTGCTGGTGGTATCACGCGTGATCAAGCGACGATTAACACTTATGGTAATATTACGAACGATCAGCGTAGCGCTAGCGATAACACGCAGATTTTCTTAGCGATCTCGGAAGATCAGATTGATTTAAATTCGGCGGCCATGGCGGGGACATTTTTAAATACTTTTTATCTGACATTAAATTATTATTGGGCCGATCGACCACATCCGGTTTATTTAGCGGGTGGTGGTGCATTTGATTTTAAAACTGATAATACGGCGCCAGCGAAGTGGGCAGCGTGGTTGAATTTGGGGCTGGAGTTCTAAAATTATATGATACAAGCAATTTTAGTGACAGGCGGAGCCGGGTACATCGGCTCTCATACCGCTTTATATTTAACGCAACAGGGTTATAAAGTAATTATTTTAGATGACTACTCGCAACAGCAAGATTTTGCGCCCACGTGGCCAGAGAAAATTATCAAAGCCGATTTTGCTGACGAGCAAGTTTTACACCAGATTTTTACTAGTTATAAAATACTCGCGATTATGCATTTCGCTGGTTCGACCGAAGTTGGTCTGTCTGTTACTAGCCCACTAAATTTTTATGATAACAACGTTGCTAAAACTATTAAATTAATTAAAATTGCGCTGGATCACGGGGTCAATAAAATTATTTTTTCTTCCAGTTGCGCCGTCTATGGCATTCCAGAATTTTTGCCGTTAACCGAAGATCATCCGTGTCATCCCATTAGTCCTTATGGGCAGACTAAATTAATGGTCGAGCAAGTTTTACGCGATTGTGCTCAGGCTTACAATTTAAAATATGTGATATTAAGATATTTTAACGCTGCTGGGGCGCTGCCAGAGTATAATTTATTTGAGCAACATACACCTGAGACCCATTTAATCCCATTATTATTTCGTGCAATTGTTAATCAAGCTAATATTAACCAAGTTAATGCTAGTCGAGCTAGTGCTAATCAAGTTAATTATAATCAGGCTAATTTTAAGATCTTTGGGCATGATTACGATACTGTCGATGGCAGTTGTGTGCGGGATTATTTACACGTCTGGGATCTGGCTGCAGCGCATTATTTAGCGTTTGTGCACCTGCAAAATAATTTACCCAGTGATATTTTTAATTTGGGCACCGGGCACGGTTATTCGGTGTTACAGATTGTACAAGCGGTTGAGCGGGTGACTGGCGTTAGTTTAAAAGTAGAGTTGGTAGATAGACGGGCGGGCGATCCGGCGGTGTTAGTAGCTGATGCTAGTCGCGCCCGGGATATTTTAAAATGGGCGCCGCAGATTTTGGAGTTGGATTTTATGTTAAAGTCGGTGTGGGCGGGGTATATGGCTAATGGGCGATAGAAATTCTCCATACTAGTTACTTTATAATAATATTTTGTCCAGCTCGTCTGCTTCAGCAGCCCGACCCCCAAGGGCTGGATCATCAGCAATGGCGTCATTAATCTTTTCCTTTACCGCGTCTTTTGAGGTATCTAAATCGTCGGCTACATCTGTAATTAATTTTTCTACTGCTGCAGTTGTGCCACTGGCGATATCCTGTAACGTGGTCCCTACTTCGAGTTTGACAACATCAATTTCTATATCAGCTGCTGCAGCTTCGCGTTCCGCAGGAGTGGGATCTTTTGGCGCATTGCCAGCCGGTGTTGTCGCACCAGGTGCTGCGGTTTCTGCACCGCTCATTGGAGCATTTTGTGGTTCTATACCGGTCTTCTCTAATATTTCTTTATATTTTTCAAAATCTAAGTCGTTGTGTTTGAAGATAGCATCACCTAGAGCGTCACTAGCACGTTTAGCTTGGAACTTATTCCACAGACTAGGATCTGCTTCGGCTTTTGCTTTAAGATTTTCTACTTTAACTCTTGCATCTTTAATCTTCGCACGAGCATCTTCTAATCTTTTTTCTAGAGGATCCTTGGGTTTACTATTATAATGTGTGGCTATCATCCAAACAGTCATAAAAACGCCATTCATAATACCAAAAATCATACTAAATAGCGCGGCGCCATTGATTGGTGGAATCGGTGATACTGGTGGCAGGGCTGTACAAGCGCTGCCTGGTTGTGGTGTACCAATACTTTTAACATCAGTAGCGATAGCTGATAAAATTTGATAATCAGCTAAAAGACGGGTAAGTGCTTTACCAATAGCTGTGCCATTTTCATTCCAGTTAGTTACCGTAGTGTAACTTGATGGACTAATATTTTCTACAGCTGTTAATGCATCAGTAAAGTAACTATAAAGTGTAGAGCCAGTGCCAGTTATAGTCAGCGGAATGTCATCATATGGTGCGAGTAAGTTGCTAAATAATGTACAAGAGCAGTAAACATCATTGTCAGTGCTAGAAAAACCGTTTGGGAAGCAAGTGAGATCGGAAGGGTCGGCGTTGCAGCAAGCATTTAAACAGTTATTTTTTTGCAAGAAAACATTGGCTGAAGTGATACTGGTAGGCACATTAAGTAAGCCAAGTCGTAAAGGGCTGTCAACCGGTAAATACTCAAATGAGCCGATTGTGGGAGTCACAGTTAGATAAGCAGTACCAGGTGTAATCGTGATGGTTGGAGTTTGGGTTCCAGCGCTATCAGGTAGGTTTTGTAATATTTCAGTCATAGTTAATGGTAAATAGAAGCTAGTGCCAATATTAGCATTGATCTTTAAATTATTGATCGCCAGTGACGAACACGGGTTAGTATTTGGATTACTAGGATCAATAGTGCAGGAACCACCAGTTGTGCCGTCTGGGAAAGTACAAACACTATTAATACAAGTAGCTGTAGTAGCCTGAACTACATTGGCATACGCAGCGCTAGCTGTAAACGCGCCATCGAAGGGACTAGTTAAAGCTCCTAGTAAAGTCATAATTTCGGTTTGGAGTTTAGCGATATAGGCGGCCATATTTAAAATATTGCCACCTTGGTCTACAATGTCAGTGGGCGCATTGGCACCTAAATACAGATTTAGCGGCTCGCACTCACTGCCAGAGCCAGTTGCTCCTTTAGCAAGTGTGCATGTGACTAATAAGCCTGAGTGGTCAAGGGCAGCGTATGGTGTATGGGTGGTGATTGCAGTATTAGAATTTACAATTTTATATAATTGAACAGCAGCTTGCGCGTAGCGCATGGCGACCGTTAAATCATAGTTATAATATTGTGGCAGTAAAGTAATGCCAGCATGATAGACTTGGGAGCAAATGCCATTATAAGTAGCATCATAGAGCGCGGCACCACTAGCGTTGGGAGTCGTGTTAGCTAATGATGGACCATTAGGTTGGCAAATCCCGCCGCCCTGGTTGCCACTAGGATTATAGCAACTACTATTTAGACAAGTATAAGTTAGAGCTGTGCTAGATCCCTGTTGGGTATATTGCACTGTACAGTCATTATCGGTAGTACAGATGATATCATTACAATTACAAATACCAGAATTTTTAGTTTTACAGGTTACTGTACCAGTTGTGCCAGTTGTGCCAGTTGCACTAGTACCATCGGCTGCAATGCAGTCCGCCGCGTCACCTTTAAGACTCGGACAAGCTAAGCCAGGAGCGTTATAAACACAATAGCCCGGTGCGCCACAAGAAGTGTCTTGGCAACAATAAGTGCCGTTACAACATAAGGTGTTATTAGATGTAGCATCACTAATACCGCCGGGGTTAGTCTGGGCATCATATGGTATGTCGAAACCGGTTGGACTACTACATGGTTGACCAACGCAAGAACCAGTCATCACAATCGTACCAGCAGCGCCATTAGTTGGGTCAACTCCGATATAAGCTGCTGGACAATCAGTAGCGGCAGTTTCTGAGGTGCAAGCAACTGTAGTATTGATTGAGCAAAAACCACCACAAGTTTGTGATTTGGGGCAGTCAGTACTTGAAGTACATGGAGCAGCAGAAGTACTACATTGGCCGCCATACTGGCCGCCAGTGGGTACACAGGTTTCAGTAGCTGGGCAATCAGAGTCTAACTTGCAAGTTTGCGTGGTAGTTATACTACAGGTACCAAGGGCCCCACAGGTTTGAGCTTGGGTAGTGTTGGGCGAGCACTCGGTACTATTGGCGACGGAATCGCAATAAGTACCAGCGGTTTGACAGCTGGTTGGGCATGGACCACCAAATGGATGTGCTGGTGAAATACCTAAATCTCTTTGGGCTGGTAATAAACAGTTAATGTAAACTCCTGGCGTGGCTCCTGAACCAGCTAGCCAAGCATATGGCGAAGCGCTGTCATCCGGTGACACTTGCTGACAGCTAGCAGATGTACCTGGGCATAATAATACTTGGGTAGCGCAAGTACAATCTGTATCAAAGCAACATGCGATTCCAGTACTCTGATTACCGGTACTATCACTACAAGTACCATTACCAGTTTGTGTGCTGAGACTGCATGGTTCAGTAACGCCGACACAAGTGCCATTGGGTACACAAGTTTGATCGGTAGGATTATTACCAGTAGTAGTGCCGGCACAGTAGTAGTTGTTTCCACAA
>DATEBN010000038.1:0-4908 GCA_035287785.1 Candidatus Babeliales bacterium | reverse complement strand
ACCGCCAGTGAGAATTTTACCAGACGCTGGTGCAATCGTATTATAAGCGCGCGCTAAACGCGTGATCGCATCAAGTAAAATCACCACGTGATTCCCAGCTTCTACTAAACGCTTAGCTTTCTCTAACACCATTTCGGCAACTTGTACGTGGCGATTAGCGGTTTCGTCAAAAGTAGAACTAACTACTTCTGCACGGTCACCTTTCACAAATCGGCGCATATCAGAAACTTCTTCTGGACGCTCATCGATTAAAAGTACAAACAAATGAATATCTGGATGATTAACTAGTAAACTCTTAGCAATCTCTTTCAAAAGCATGGTTTTACCAGCTTTAGGTGGCGCTACGATTAAACCACGTTGTCCCTTACCAATCGGTGTAAACATATCCATGATCCGCGTAGAGATTAAGGCTGGATCACTCTCTAAATCAAATTTTTGTTCCGGATATAACGGCGTTAAGCGATCAAACGATGGCGCATCAAGTTGCTTAATCGGATCATCATGATTAACCTGATCAACTTTTAACAAAGCAAAATATTTTTCGCCATCTTTAGGCTTACGAATTACACCTGAAATGGTACTACCAGTGCGTAAATTAAACCGTCTAATCTGTGAGGGCGAAACATAAACATCATCTGGCCCAGAAACATAATCATGCTGTACAGAACGCAAGAAACCAAAACCATCCGGTAATTTTTCTAAAACACCTTCAACTTTTAACTCGACATCTGGATTTTGTTGGACATAATCGAGCTTTTCGATCAAATCGGTTTTAGCCATGAGCGACGCTCCCACAATCCCTAATTTGCGGGCATAAGCATTCAGCTCAGGAATAGACATTTTTTTTAATTCTGCGGTATCTTTCATACCAAGCGTCTCCCTACGGACTTTAATAAAGGTAATGAATTTATACAGATTAGGATGCTTAAACAGCTAAATTTAATCACTAAATCTCAAATTATGCTTTTTTATTTTTATAAAACAGCAACATCACTGGACTAGCAATAAAAATAGAAGAATAAGTTCCAATAATAATACCTAGCAATAATGCGATCGATAAACCACGTAACATTTCACCACCAAAGATCATCAATGAACAAACTACCAAAGCGGTAGCTGAGCTTGTCAAGGTTGTACGACGTAACGTCTGATTAATGCTGGTATTGATGACAACGGCCATTGAAGAGCCTGTCATCTTTTTTAAATTTTCACGAATCCGTGAGAAAATCACAATAGTATCGTTCATAGAGTAACCTAGTACCATTAAAATAGCACCAATTACATCCATCGAAATTTCTCTGTGTGTAATCAGGAAAAACGCCAAGATAAACAACAGATCATGGAATAAAGCTATTACGGTACCAATGGCAAATAAAAATTTAAATCTAATTGCGACATAGATTAACATTAGTAATAGCGCAATTAAAACAGCTTTGACTGAATCTCTACGTAATGAGCCACCTACAGAGCTACCAACAGAGTCCACGCGTAATAATTCAACTTGATTATCAGTTAAATTTTGCTGTAATTCTGCTGTAATGCGTCCACCTATCCCTTGAGAATCACCTTCGAATCCTTGTGCTCGAATCAAAGCTTGATTGTCACCTAATTCACGAACTTCGACACCCTTAAGCTTATCGTTTTTATCCAATATGTGGTGGATACTTTCGGCCAATACGGGTTTAGTAAACTTAACTAACACCTGCGTACCGCCGGTAAAATCTACACTATATTTAAAACCACTGCCATGTTTTTGATAATTATACCAATAGCCACCAACAGCAGCCCCTAGAATTATCAAAAAAAAGCCAAAACAAATATAACGATATTTAAGAAAATCGATCATAATATATACTCACTCTCCGAGTAAAAATTTAGCGCTGATCTTAGAATTAAACTTTAACTTCATCTACGAAGATGAATTTACGGCCTTTGCGACCAAAGTCAAATCTTAAAACGCCCGCCCGCTTCGCATAAAGGGTATCATCTTTACCAATACCAACACCTTCACCTGGGTGAAATTTAGTACCGCGTTGACGTACAATAATCTCGCCGCCATTAACTGTTTGTCCACCGAATAATTTAACGCCTAAGCGTCTGCCGATACTATCACGGCCATTCGAAGTCGAACCGCCTGATTTACTGGTTGCCATCGTGTCTCCAAAGCATAATGGATCGCTATGATCCACATGATAACTTAAATTTTTAATATTGATATAGAAAGAGTCTTATAGACTGCTATTTTCATAGCATTTTCAAATGTTATAGTGCCTAAGATCTCTGCAAAAGTCAAGCATTTAGCCGTCATTTTGTCACCTGTGACCAATCAGCACCGGTTTTCAGATTAACTTCCAGGGGTATCTG
Source organism: Candidatus Babeliales bacterium (assembly GCA_035287785.1). GTDB lineage: Bacteria > Babelota > Babeliae > Babelales > JABDEC01 > CANKVQ01. The sequence goes on along the minus strand of DATEBN010000038.1, from coordinate 2,544 downwards.
CCAGGCAATGACCCCTTCTAGCGCTGCTTTAACCAACGGTGCCGTAACCTGTAATTCTGACACTGGCACCATAATTAATAGCTCATCATGAATTTGTAATAAAATTTTAGCCCCCAAGCCAGCCTGTTTAAGTTGACTAGCTACCGCCAACATGCCCAATTTAACTATTTCAGCTGCTGTACCCTGAGCTTTAGTGTTAATAGCCAATCTCCGACCTAAATTATATAAATTTTTATTTTTTTCATAAATCTCTGGTATATAGCGTCGACGCCCCCATAAAGTCTCGACATAGCCTAACCGTTCTGTCTCAGTAACTATTTGATCCATCCAGGTCGAAACCCCAGGATATTGCGCAAAATAGGTCGCGATATAAGTTTTAGCATCTGCCAGATCTAAATCTAGATCTTTTGCTAAACCAAAAGCAGTTAACCCATATAACACACTAAAATTAATTTTCTTACCCAATTGGCGCTGTTCTTTAGTCACAGCTAAAATATCTACCCCAAAAATCTTAGCTGCGGTCTGCGCATGAATATCTAAATTAGCCTTAAAAGCCTGAACTAAATTTTGGTCACCCGATAATTGCGCCAGCACACGCAGTTCAATTTGCGAATAATCAGCGGCTAGAAAAACATATCCAGGGTCTGGCTTAAAGGCCGCACGTACTTGCAATCCTAGACCATCGTTATCTGCCGGAATATTTTGTAAGTTGGGATTAGAACTAGCTAGTCTACCAGTAGCAGTAATTACCTGGCTAAAACTAGTGTGTATTTTACCAGTCTTAGGATTAACAGCTTCGGGTAATTTGTCGATATAAGTATTTTTTAATTTATTTAATTCACGATACTGTAAAATTAGACTGGGTACCACATGTATTTTAGCCAACTCGCTTAATACTTCCTGATCAGTCGAATAACTGCCGGTTTTACTATTTTTTTTCTGTGCTGGTAAATTTAATTTTTGAAATAACAACTCTTCGATTTGGCGTGGTGCATTAAAATTAAAGTCCAGCGCTAAATCTACTAAGGTTTTTAATTTAATTTTAATTTGCTCAATTTTGCGATCTACTACTAAACCTAGTTTAGCTAACTCAGCACAGTCTAAATAAATCCCAACACGCTCCATCTCAAATAAAACTTGTGAGATTGGCATTTCGATTTCGGTAAAAACTGGGGTTAAGCTTTTAGCTTGTAATTCTTGCGCTAAGATTTTTTGTAATAATAATACCTGGTGTGCGTCTGCCGCGGCATATTTGGTAGCTAAATCTAGTGGTACCTGGGCAAAGTTAGTTAATTTTTGATCAGTCACAACTTGCTCATAGGATAACATAGTGTCACCTAAATAATGTTCTGAAAGATACTTTAAACCTACTCTACGGCTATTCTCAGAGACCAGGCTAGCTGCCAACATAGTGTCAAAGACAACTCCAGTTAAATTAATTCCCGCCGACCATAAAACTAACTGATCAAATTTGGCGTTATGCAAATACTTTTGATACTTGGGATCTTCTAGAAAAATTTTTAATGTGTCTAAGACTAATTTGCGCTCTAATTGAATATTACTCTTGGGATTATTGGTTAAGTTATTGGTTAAAAAACTTAATTGTGACAGCACAGTATTATTAGTGCCAACATTAACGTCCGTATTAACACCAACATTATTACTATTAAATAGTTCCCCTGTTTGTGATGCAGTGTGACCAAAGGGAATATAATAAGCGGTCCCAGATGCTAAGCATAACGAAACACCAATAATATCGTCGCTCAATGGGTCTAATCCCAAAGTCTCTGTGTCCACCGCAAAAGCCTGACATTTCGACAATTTCTGACACAATTCTGTTAATTGCTGCTCAGTCGTAATAGTTTCGAACTTATATTTTTTAGTATCTGCAAAGTAGGGTACTTGTACCGTGGCACTGGCTACCGCAGGCAAATCTTTTAAGAGCGACTTAAAATCTAATTCTGCAAAAAATTCTCGCGCTTTAACCCAATTTTGTGAATTAAAACTTAATTCTTGAGCTGGAATATTAAAATTATAATATTTTAAAGAAAATAACTGTAAGCTTAAATACGCGTCTGATGCATAACTCTCTAGGGCTGTCCTAGCTCGCGCACTAGCCACTTGATCTAAGTTATGATACAAATCATCTAAATCTTCAAATTGACTAACTAATAACTGCGCACCCTGCTTACCAATACCCCGCACGCCCGGAATATTGTCGCTAGTGTCGCCAACTAACGCATAGAAAAATGCTAATTTTTCTACCGGAAAATTATATAGCTCTTGAAATTTTAATTTATCGATCGTGATATTTTTAAATAAATCTAACACTATAATTTTAGAATCACTTACCAGTTGATATAAATCTTTGTCTGACGACACTACTACTATCTCATGTCCGGCTTGACTATAATCTTGCGCTAGCGAGTAAATAATATCATCTGCTTCGATCCCAGTTTGCGCAATTTGCTGCAAGCCAATCGTATCTGCAAACTGCATGATTTTATCTTTTTGTTGCATTAACTCACTGGGTACAATTTGACG
>DATEBN010000037.1:0-5967 GCA_035287785.1 Candidatus Babeliales bacterium | reverse complement strand
CTAGCCGCCGCTAATTCCGCCGCACTATTAATTATGCGCATTGAACTGTCAGCTGCCTTGCTGATAAAACTCAAACCTAGCCCTAAAAATATAATTAAATTTTGTAATGGCTTAATTTTTGTCATAATAATCCGACCCCTTAAACAAAATCCCTAAATTAGCAAAAATAATCACTAGTATACCCTTTTGACAGTAAAATTTAACCCTGTAATACTGATAATCAGGTTATATTATATATAAATGATGATAAAAAATCAGGAATTTTAAACAAGAAATGGAATATTCTTATGAACAATCTTTTCAAAAAAATCAGTTTCGGCTTCTTAGCCTTTTCATTTATTAGTATTTATGCTGCGGATCGTCTTGATCCTAGGGATGATGTTGAAAAAGAAATGCAAAGAAATTATTACTCTATGCAACATGCTGCCTTATTTCATAAAAAGTTAGATAAGGTAGGGGGAATAGTTCTTGGCGGTGGTACCATCCTTGTTGCGGGAGCTACAATTTTGCGGGGTCTTGATCTTGATCTTTCTAATAAACTGACCGTGACCGGAAAAGACACATTTCTATTCACATTAGCAGGCATCATATTATACGGTTATGGCATACATCTGGCCCTCAGTCGCCTTGAATGTCTTAAAGAAACAGAAGACACAGAATAAATTGCACCCGCAGAACTATAGCGAACGCAAAACGAAATGGCCTAAAAATTGTTCGTTCTTCGATACATTTTGCTATGCAAAATACTCCCGACTTCGCCAAGGCTACGACGGACAGGCAGGATGCCTGTAGGGAGTGTGCACAACTCGGAGTTGTGGCCATTTTGTTTTAACACTGTTATATGTCCAAATATATAATACTTACCGCCCTCACCAGGGCCTAGGCCATTTGTCCCCTGAGGAGTTCTATGGCTTAATTAAAACTGAGGCTCCGTTCCCATATGTATTGAACTAGGACACCCTTTTGACAATAAAACTTAACCCTGTAATACTGATAATCAGGTTATATTATACATATAAATGGGGTTATAGCATGTCCAGATCTATATTTAAAGCTTTTTCAGGTTTCCACTTGGGATTAATCATGATTACCTCTATAGTTACTAACTATACTGTACTGGCCCCTGTAAAAACAGCTCAAAACGACCCGCGCGATCTGCCAGTTCTGGCCGTCGACCTACATGATACGGTCCTAGAACGTGATAATAGTATTGCGATTAAAGAGATTATCAAAGCCCCAGTCCATGGATTTAAGTTCATTAAACGGGTAATTAAATATAAAAAAGCTAAAAAAAATGGTCGTACTAAAGTCAGTCTTGAAGGATATGCGACCAAAAATAGCCGTGATCCAGAATTTGATCAGATGGTAGCTAAAACTGTGAGCTGCTTTAGACCAATGCCCGGCGCGATTGGTTTCTTAACTAAATTAAAACAAGCTGGTTACAAAATTTTTGTATTTTCAAATATCGGGCCGAAATCTTACGAATTACTTAGCCAAGATTACCCCGAACTGTTTAATTTATTTGATGGTCAAGTAATCGTAAAACAATCTGGGATCACTAAAAATTCACCGGATGCTTATAAATTTTGTATCAAAACTGTCACTGAAAATCTGGGCTATACACCCAAAAAAATTATTTTGTATGATAATCTGCAAACCAACTGTGATTTAGCGAAACAGACTGATCCACTTTTTGATGCAGTCTGCTGTCAAAGTGACTCTAGAAAAAAGTTGCTGAAAGCACAGACAAAATTAGTAAACATGTTAGAAAGTTATAGCCCCAAAGTGGGAATGCTATAATTAAAATTCGCGCGTTAAAATATAAATCAGAAAATGTAACGGTGTAATTATGAAAAAAATTTTAAATTTAATCTTACTAACTATTAGTTGCTTAATATCCGCCCAAAATCTAATTGCGGCTGATAGCACTACTGATAGTTCAACTTCGGTGCCAATACTAAGTACCTTAGCAACTTCTAAAATTAGAGATAACGGCCAATTCACAGAAAATCACTCAGCAGACCTAGCTATTGATCTGCATGACACTCTTTTAAAGCGTCGTAAGAGCATTGCTGTTGATGAATTTGTGTGGGATAAAAAAGCATCTTGGGGCGATCTAGGCTACTTTTTATGGAGTGTAACCTGTTATGGCATAGAAAAGAAAATTTTGGGCCGCAAAACTGCCAATATTGAAGCCTATGTCCAAAAAAATATCACTACTTATACATCACTAACACCAGAAGCAATTGAAAAAAGTGACGACTATGCAGCTCGTGCTATCCGCGCACTTAGCTGCTTTGTTCCAGCAGATGGGGCTGAAGAATTTTTAAAAAATATTAAATCTCAGGGACACAGAATGTTTCTTTTTTCCAATATTGGCCCCAAATCTTATAAGCTATTTACTAGAAAATATCCAGCTATAATGAGTCAATTCGATAATGTGGCGATTATTGAAAATAATACAATTAGCCCAAAACCAGATCCCACAGCTTATCAACATTGCCTAGATATAATCACTAATACTAATCAAGCAAAACCAGAAGTAATAGTTTTCTATGACGATGACCAAAAAAAATTAAAAGCTGCTACAGATTTTATTGCGCCTGGCGATACAAAATCCCGTTTTATACCAGTACTGTATCAGTCTAGCTCACCAGCTGAAATTGCAGCTTCGCGCGCTTTGCTACTAGATACATTATCTAAAGTTAAAATACGTGAAGAATACAATCCCGACAAGCTACGCACTATAGATTAAAGACCAACTTAAGTGGCGAGCAAGTTAGCTTTAATACTAAACTCTTGATTTATAGATTACTCCCCTAATATTTTTAAACTAAATTTGATTATAGGGGAGTAATTGGCATGTTTAAAACTAAGTTTAAAATTAAAAAAATCTTAATCTTAAAGTTTTGTTTACTAAGCAGTTTAAGTTGCTTTTACCAAGTAAGTTTCAGTAAATCTAAACCCAAAAAACAGTCTAGCTATCAAACGCAAAAATCTAATTATAGCCATAATTATCCTAAGCGTGACCGCTCATCTGAACCGTTGCCGGTGCTAGTTTTTGATATCCATGGCACATTTATGTATCAACAAAATAATATTGCCATCTCCGCGCTGCTGAAAGCTGGGCCAGTGAACATGCTACGCTTCTTACGCCGCTATCATAGATATAAAAAAGCCCGTGATCAACAAGTCACGGAGCTACCTAGTGTCGAAGCCTGGGTCACCGGTAAAAATACGGGCGGACGTTATGAAGAAATGGTCCAAAAAGCGATGAGCTGCTATTTGCCTATCCCATCAGCTGTTTTACATTTACAGCAGCTAAAACTTGATGGCTATAAATTATTTATATTTTCTAATATTGGCGAAAAATCTTACAGCTACTTGGTGGATAAGTTTCCAGAATTATTTAAACTATTTGACGGTGTCGTGATTACACCCCGCGGTGCTTCTGCTAAAACTTCACCGCATGCTTATCACCGTTGTGTCAAAACTATTACCGACACTTTAGGTTATGATCCAGGCTGTATCGTGTTATTTGACGATTATGAAAAAAATTGTATTATGGCGCGTCAGATTGATCGTAGATTTATCCCAGTCTTATGTAATCGTCGTAATATCGAAGATTCTTATAAATCTTTACTTGGCACTCTAGCAAGAATCCAAGAAAACCGTAAAGCTAACTTAAGCGATACCGTTTGTACCTTAAATATTGCCAACTAAAGTTGAAAGTGTTAACCATTAATAGATTATAAAATTTTAGATTTAGTTATTATAACCGGAGAATTTGTGAAAAATAATTTAAGATCCCAAAAATTTGTTACGCTCAGTGTAGTTTTATTACTAGCTAGTTTTACAGCTATCCCAGAAATCAGTGCTAAACATCATACTGATAGCTCCAAAGCTGCTAATAGTGGCAAAATAAAAGCGATTGGTTCAATTGCTGAACTAGAAACAACTAAAGCACAAGCCAAGACTAGCAATAAAGTTGTAGCTATTAAGTTCTTCTCGCCCAGCTGTAGCCATTGTCATAAAGTTGCGCCAGCTTATAGCAAATTAGCTAATCAAGCTGATTATGATCATGTCATATTTACTGAGATTAACGCACCTGCCAACCGCGATATAGCGCAAAAATATAGCATTACAGCTTATCCAACTTTTGTGATTCTAGATCGTAATGGCGCAGAAGCTAAAAAAATCCGTGGTGCTAATATTGCCGCGGTGGAAGCTGCTTTAGCGGAACTTAAATAATTTAATAATTTATAACTTCTAGGTCCAAAATTGTATGTCATTAAAACAGTTATTTACACCAAAATTATTACTAAGCTTAGTAATCTTAGTAAGTTTAAATATCCAAGCCGATCCGTCAGTGCCAGCCATGATCGATTCCACTGCTCCCGCACCGCAACCAGCCCCAACCATTACGATTCCGGCACCTGCGCCTGATAATTTATACACTACGGCCGTAAAATATCTTAGAAATAAAAAAGATCGAGCTGTGCGTGCAGTTAAAACCCGTACCAAAGAGATTACTACTGCTCACAAACGCCATAAAGATCTGCCTAGTGGCCATGTAATTAATATTTTACGACCAGATCAATTTTACTATTATTTAGAACATGCCGAACGCAAAATGTTAGTGGTCGCGCAATTTATTCGCAGTAGCTGTCATAATTGCCCGAGAATTAATCCATCGTTACAAACTATTGCTGATCAAAATATCGATGTAGTATTTTTAAATATCGATACGGCTAGATCAATAGAACTTAGTCAGCTGGCTACGCAGCTAAACGTTTCACGTTATCCGACCTTTTTATGCTTCAAAGCCGGTCGCAGAATACCGGTTTTTAGAATGTTTGGCACCGATGTCACCATGTTAACCGCGGAGATCGATCGTTTACGGTAACTGTAAATATTTTAAAGATAAGTAAATTTTAGTTTAATTATCTAATTAACTCTATTAAAGGAGCGTAACTATATGAAGCAATCTACTACTAATTTTAAGACTACTAAGTTGCAACTTAGCTTAAATGCCACCAGGCCAGTTTCTTATAGTTTATTGTTATTATTACTGAGCTTAGGTTTAACAAATCTTAGTCTACAAGCTGGCGGTGATAATTCACCAGCACCGGTAATTACTAATACTGCTGTCAAAGAGATCACAACAACTGACCAGTGGGAAAAGCTAATCAATAATAAACAACGCAAAACCGTAGTGGCTGAATTTTATGCCCCCTGGTGCGGTTATTGTCAAAAATTAGCGCCAGTATTAGCAGAATTATCTTTAAAATATACCGATTTAGAATTTGTCTCTGTGGATGTCACTCATGCTGATTTAAAATCACTGGGCGAAAAATATAAAATTAAAGGTTTCCCACAAATTAGACTATTTAAACCAGGCTCAGATCAATTCGTTGATGCAGATAAAGTGGAAGGCGCTATTTTCCCATTGTTAAAGAAAGTCATCCGAAAAAACAGCAGCCTTAAACCTACGCTAGAAGAGCGCATTGCTGATCTAGAAGAAGCTAACGAAACTCATGAGCAAACTATGCAACAAGTTGGCCAATTTATTAATCACCTTGCACAACAATTACAACAATTACAAGCTGCCGCTAATAATGCTGCTGGTACACCCGAAACCAATACAGCAGCAGCAACAACACCTGCTACTAAAGCAGAAGCCGCTGATCCAAACGTAACCAATATTACTAGTCAAGCCCAACTAGACACACTTAAAAAAGATAGCAACGTAGCTCTAATGCTATCATCTAAAACTTGTCCACATTGCATAGCGGCTGCGCCTAAATTTTCAGATTTAGCTAAAAAACACAAAGGTTCTAAGAAAGTGAAATTTGCTAAAGCTAACTTCCAAGCTGCGCCAGACATATTTAACAATCTGGGTGTGCAAGGTGCGCCAACATTTGCCGTATATCAAAAGGATAGTACGGTTAAGCCCGAGATCTTAAC
>DATEBN010000036.1:0-8430 GCA_035287785.1 Candidatus Babeliales bacterium | reverse complement strand
TTGTGCCATGTTTTTTCCCTAGTAAAACAGGTCTCTAAGCTTTTTAATGCCAAGGTAGCATAACAGAACAGTTTTAGATTGCAAAAGGTGGTAGTTTAAGGTAGGAACCTAGATGTTAGGTTTGCGAGTTAGTTTGTGCTTATATAATGTTGTACAGTAATAATCTTGTGGGGGTCTCCAGGGTGCTGAAGGAGCTGTTTTAGTGGGAGTTTTTCGAGCTGGACTATCACGCAAGACATAATGCAGATCTTCCATAAGGTCGTGCATGTCTGATGGATTAGTTTTTTTAATTAGATTAGCACCAATTTGTTTTTTAGGTTTAATGCCAGCGAAGCGATCTAAAAGTACCGAAAACTCATCTTCTGCCAAATTAGCAAAAACCATGCGAGTGCGAATACGATCGCTGATAACTTGTTCTGCTAAAGCAGGCGCTTGAATCGGCTGAATATGTTGATCATAGCGTTCACTATTCTGCTCGCTAGACAGTTCTGCACCATAGTAAAAAGGCCCTTGGGCGAGAGGTAAAGTTTCTCGAATTGGTGGTGGTGCATAACGCGCTCTGCGGATTAACTCTTGCACGTATTCAGCATGTGCAATTTCAGCTCTAGATAAATCTGGGTTTTTAGCGCGATCATAAGCACTAGCATCGATGGGCTGGGGTGTTAAATTTACGGAGAGTGCTGGTGCTCTTTCTGTGGCTTCACCTAGTAATGTAATCTTACTTGCCGATTGGGGTTCTGCATAAACTGTATGGGTAATAGGATTAGTTGTAGCGTAAGCCTCATGAGTAACAGTATGGGTAGATTTAGTGTGAGACAATAGTTTTATGGTTGTAGCTACAGGTTTAGAACTTTGTACTAATCTAAGATGATTATGCCAGCTGGTTCTAAGATCAGCACCAAAAGCTTTAAAACGGGCGCTTAAGCCACTAAAATTATCTGGAATTTTAGTGCCAAAACCTAAACTTAGTGAGCTTGATCTTGTTCTAGCGCTAGCACCAGTAGCTTTCGCTCTTGCATGAGCTACGACATGTGAAATAGCTTGGCTGTCACCAAAACTATTTTTGGCCAGATATTCTGAGATTGCGTGATCATAATCACATTTGCGTTGGTGCGTCATAATACTTAGCACTATGATTTTAGCTATGCCTGGTGGGATAATTAGATCCAATGCTTCACAAAATTGTGGTGGTGACAAAGGGCTTAAAAATTCTAAAATTTTTACAATTCGAATAATGTCAGATGGAGATGTATCAGAAGTTATGAATTTTAAAGTTTTGGCAGAGAACGCTAAACTTTTTTGAATTTTTTTAATATTTTTGGTGGCAATGGTTGCTCTGGTAGCGCATGCGGTAGGTGATAGCACGCTTAATTTTGATTTTTGGTCTAGCGTATAACTGTAGTTATGCGCAAAATTTAGTGGGATAATTAAACAAAATTTCAGCAGTAAATTGTCCAATGCAGTTAATAAATGTTGCTTAGCTTTTACCATAGCACATAGCTTTGCTTAAGAAATATTTTTTAATAATCCAGGTTAGCTATGTGATTAATAATTAAGCAATAATTTAAATTATTAAATCAGAACCGGGGCGGTCACTGTGCCAAACTGTTCGCGTGCTTTAGCTTTGCTGGAACCCAACAATAAAACATGTTGTAAGCGTTCAAACTTAGAAGAAATTAAAGTTTCGGTTTCTTGGTATTGTAACCAAGTTAGTTGGCCAGCACGCATGTCTTGATAAGCTTGGTCGTAAAAAGTGACTGGCAGATCAGAACCAATCAGACCGACCACATAAGAAAAACGGGCAACTAGATTAGTTAACAAATCGTTACAATCTTCGGCATCTTCAATGGTGCCACATTTATTTAAATCTTCGAGCCTATGTCCCATACTAGCAAATTGTCGCCAAACCCCATCACGGTCTTCGGGAGACCAGATAATCCGATTGATCCCATTTTCAATTAAACGCGTGACCATAATTTCTACTTTAGGGGTCCGGTGCTTAGCTAGTAAGTTGGGTAGCGCTTCGATTAATTTAGTTAATTGCACAGCGTTTACATATTCCAGCGAGAAAAATTTCTGATGAAATAAACGTAACACTGAGATCATATACTCTTCGTTTTGCTGCGAGTTTTTACCATATTCTAAAAACTGCATAATATGACCAAAATCGTTAGGCAAAATATCTTGGGCATATTTAGGATGATTATACACATGCTTTAAATAGCATTGTAAGCCGGCAGTAGTAAAACTAATGGGGGAGCGCAGTTGTGTGTCGTCATTTAGATCTAAGATATCATTACTGGTAATAATAATTTCTTGACCTTCAGTTAAGCCGGCTAATAGTTGTGTTAAATTAATTAAAAATAAAAGCGCTAATACTAAGTAGCGCATGGTAAAAATATTAATTTTTTTGGCACCTGTGAAATTATAGAATTCGCTTTTCATAAATCGACCCTCTATAGTAAAGTATCTAAAGAGATAAAATTAAAATAAAACTTATAGAATATTTATAGTTTACTTAAGTTTATTTTTTTAGATAAAATAAATTACTCAATTTGGATACTAGCATAAAATTTTTGGTGAACAAATAGTATTAAATTTTTTAGTTTAAATTATTTTATAATTATACGTGCTTAGTTGTGATAGCATTGGGGATAATTAAAATATGGCACTATATTTTTATCGGGCCTTAGCGCGCGATGGCCAACGAGTGAGTGGGCAACTAGATGCTGCATCATTACAAAATGCCAAAGAACTTTTGACTAAGCGCAATTTATATCCCGTAGTTATCGAGAGCTTAGAGAATCGTAATTTAGGGTTACCATGGTACCAACGTTTATGGCAACGAAATACGGTTACCGCTAAAGATTTAATCTTATTTACTAAGCAATTTGCAGTATTATTACGCTCAGGTGTGCCAATTTTGCAGTTGCTAGAACTAATGGCCGAGCAATTTACCGGTCAGTTACATTTAATTTTAGTTGCTTTGCGTGATGGTATTAAAGAAGGTAAATCACTGGCAGATGGCTTAGAAAAATACCCCCAAGTTTTTTCAACAATTTATATTCAGTTGATTCGAGCTGGCGAAGCGACTGGTAATTTAGAGATGATCTTGGATCGTTTAACTAATTACCTAGAAGAGCGTCAAAAGTTGCGTAAAAAAATTGTTAGCGCATTATCTTACCCTTTAATTCAATTGACTTTAGTAGTCCTAGTTACCACAGTACTATTAATTTTCGTGGTACCTAGTTTGGCACAAACTTTTGTGCAAGAAGGGCGTCAGTTACCGCTTCCGACCAGGATTTTATTAGCAATTTCGGGAATCTTTACTAATTATTATATTTTTATTTCAATAGTTTTAGTTTTAGGGTTGTCAGGTTTTTATTTTTGGAAAAATACACCTAGAGGTGCTTATTTATTCGATAAATTTAAATTAAAAATCCCAATCTATGGTTTTTTTGTCAGAATGGGCGCCGTAGTCCAGTTTAGTCGTACCTTGGGCATGTTAACGGAGGGTGGCGTGACACTGGCCGAAGCGCTGGAGATTGTTTGTAAAATTGTCAGTAATAAATTTTTAGCAGAATCTTTAATGGAAGCGCGCGACAATATTATTAAAGAAGGTCGCATTGCCCAATATTTAAAACGTACCCAAGTTTTTCCTAGTATTGCAATTTATTTAATTAAGACTGGCGAAGAGAGTGGTGAGTTGGGGCCTATGTTGACGACTGTAGCTGAGAACTATGAAGAAGAAATGGTGGAATATGCCGATAAATTGTCTTCTGCGTTAGAACCGATTATGATGATCACCATGGCAGTTGTAATTGGTTTTGTAGTGTTATCAATTATGTTGCCAATGATGGATCAAGTAAATATGTCAGGTACTTAAGGGAGTTAAGTATGTTATCATTAAGTGCGATAAATTTTAAAAATAGCTTTAAGTCTAAAAAAATAGAAACTAGTTTGACACAAGCTGGTTTTACTATGATCGAATTAATGTTTGTAATTGCAATAGTTGGTATTTTGGCGCTATTTATAAAACCTAAATATGATAATTATGTACTCGATGCTAGAATTAAGACTACTAATGCGAGTTTGCAAGCGATTAAAACAGCAATTACTGGATATTATATGAAAACTGGTCAATATCCGCGACACTTAGAAGACCTCATTATGAAACCAGCTGATATGACTCAGATGCAATGGGGTACACCGTATTTAGAAAAAGAAGATCTGCCAGTAGATGGTTGGAAGCATGAGTTTATGTATGCGTTGCAACCTAAGGGACAAACACCACCATATAAATTATATTCTTGGGGTCCAAATGGAGATGGTAGCCCGGACGATGAACACATCAGCGCTTAACAAGTCTGGTTTTACGCTAATTGAGCTGATCTTTGTGATCGTGATCATTGGCATTTTATCGATGGTAACTCTGCCCGCATTACGTTTAATTGGCGGTGATAAACGGGCAGAGTTTGTTAATCAGTTAAGTCACTTAGTGCAGATTACTTGGCAAAATGCAGTCGTGACTGGCAAAGTACACAGAATTGTTTTTGATAGTGCTAATCGGGAAATTAGAGCTGAGATGCGTGAAGTAACTAAGACTGGTGAAAAAGCTGGTGAGTATATCCCAGTAGCCGGTGTTTATTTTAAAACTAGTCTTAAGTGGGATTTAGAGCGATTTGCGCTTAAAGATTGGTATCTTACTAATATTAAGCCTGAAATTAGTAATAACTTAAATTTTTTAATTTTTCCCGAAGGCGTAACTCAGCCAGTGATGATTAATTTTGCTAGTGATGAACCACTTAGCTTAGTATTAAACCCTTTTTCAGCGCAATTTAAAGCATATGACACCTATCAAACGCCCGCAGCATAATCCCGGCTTTTCGTTTATGGAGATCATGATTGCTTTATGCATGATTGGGCTAGTTTTGACAGCGTTGTTTGGTTTGCAAAATAGTGTATTTAAGCAAATCGGTCGGGCGCATAAATTAACGCAGCAATCACTGGCTTTGCAATATCTATTAATTGATCATAATTTTCTAAATAATTTATTTACAAATACTGGCCCAATTGAAAAACGTTTAGAATCTTTAGGGTTAGAATTGAAAGCAACTTTCTCGGCACCAGCTGTGAATTCAAAATTAGAAAAATTTGCCAATATTCGCATAGTTAAATTAGCCATTGATAATGGCGAGACATTAGTGATGGCAGTACACTTGCCCCAGTTAGCTGAAGCCGAAAAAGATAGCGAAAATAATAAGATTAAAGTTGAAAGTACGCCAGATGCTCAAGATACTAATGCGCCTAAAACTGGTGATACCAATACACCATCAAGCCCAAAATCTGGCTCAGCAACACCGCCAACTCCCAAATCTAACGTTAGTAAAGGGCGCTAATGGTAAAAAACTCTAGGGGCTTTACTTTAATCGAATTAATCTTTGGGCTGCTAATTTCAGCGTTATTAGTTACGATGCTGTATACCTGTCTATATCAGCTACAGCGAGCAGCGCGTGTGTCAGATAATATTTTATCAGTTGATATGCGGATTTTAACCCTTAAAAATCAGTTGAGTCGGGATTTAGCCGGTGCTTTTATGCCGCCATCGACTGGTGAAGAGCAAAAATATTTTTTTGGTGAAAGTGATCATGGCAATCTTAAGCTGCTCTCTTTTATTACTGTTAATCCATTACGTACAGCCATTGAAACTAATCCTAAAATGGTCCGTGTACGCTATCTAGTTACTAGTGTGCCAGAGTATACGGATACGTTTAAAATTGAACGAGCAGAGTCTAATGGGCTGGCCTATAGTGCTTTAAGTGAAGTGAAAAGTTATACGGTTATTGATGAAATAAAATCACTCAAAATAACTTACTTTATGCCGGAAGATAAACCCGAAGATAAATCTGATAAAACTGACGGTACTAAAAATAGTAAATCTGGCAAAACAATTAGCGATAAATCAGAGTTGCTTAAAATTAACTTGATTGCTAAACAAGCGGGCGAATTTAAAAATCTGCCGGCTTATATTAAATTTAATATCGAATTGTGGGATAGCCAGAATCACGTTGGAACTACTAGTTACGAGCTAGCTTTGCCAGTATATACTTATAAGCAAATTATTCAGGCGAAAGAAAAAAATAAGTCTGAAAAAGATAAACTTGCAGAAGATAAATTAAAATACCAAGCAGCTAAAGATCAGCCTGAGCCAAAATCTGGCGATGCCAAAGATAATTCCGGTGCTGACAAAAAGCCTACTGAGCCCAAAAAAAGCGTGAATTAGAGCATTAATATTAAAATTAAAATATAGGTTGCGTGTGCACAATAAATCTCAAAATTCTGGTTTTATTTTACTGTTAACAGTTTTATTACTGTCACTAATGACGGTGATTGTAACTAAAATTTACTATCGTAGCTCTGGTGCAATACCGTTTATATATACTAGTTTAAAGCGTGATCAGGCCCACTTGTTAGCTTTTAGTGGAGTGCAATTAGCCATGTCGGTGTTAGCTAGTAAAGATTATGCGCAAGAAGAATATCTCAAACAAGTGTTCCCAACCATAAATGATTGGCACAAAATCGAATTAAAAAAAGAGCTAGATGGGATCGATGGTGAAATTAATTTTTGCATTACTTGTGAACAGGGCAAATTTAATTTAAATAAACTGTATGATTTTGAAAAGCATGCCTTTCCAGAGCCTAAGCGCCAAGCTTTAGTAGAAATTTTCGCTAAAACTAATTTACTCAAATCAGATTTTTTGAGCGAGTTAGAAAATTTTTTAAAAACCAAGTCTGGGCCGTTAGCTGATATTTCGGAGTTATTAGAGTCGCCTAAATTAGCAGAGTTATTTAAAGATCAAATCTATTACGCGCCTAGCAAAGAACATCGCAATAAAATCTTTTTAACAGATTTATTTACGGTAATCGATACACATACTAAAGCTAACCCGTTATTACTATCTAATAGTGTTGCAAATTTAATGGGTTTAAATAGTTATCAAGATGGTGCAGCACGACAGCAGTCAGTAGCAGCGGTATTTAAAAAGTTACATGATTTACAAGAAAAACCTAAAGCTGGTGCACCAGCTAAAGCACCAGCCATTGAAGAGATTCTGAGTGATTTATATGGCGTGCCCAAAATTTCAAAGCTTTCACCAGAGATTTTAGCACTCTTCATAGCCGATATTTTGCCACCTATGACCTTTTCAGTGCTAGTTTATAGCACAGTTAACTTAATTACCTGTAAGATTTTTGCTATAATACAAAGCGATAATGCCAACGGCGGCACGTATTTCAACGTGGTAAGGCTGTACTGGATTTAGTTACTTAGGAAACGCAACTTGCAAATAAGTACAGAAGCAAAGGTCGGGATCTTCGTTCTGATTGCTTTGGGAATTTTTGGTGGGACTGCATTTTATTTAGGGGTATTTCGTTTTGACGTTAAACGTTATAACTCCTATTATGTGCACTTCAAAGATGCTTCGGGATTAGATGATAAAGCCAATGTCAAAATTGCGGGTGTCAAAGTTGGGTGGGTAGATGACATTACGTTAGAAGAACATGGCGGTCAAGTCAAAGTCAAATTAATGATTCGTAATAAATATCAAGTACATGCGGATGCGCGCGTTGAAATTAGGCAAGAAAGTTTACTAGGTAGTAAATTTATTGAGATTTCACCGGGATCACCAGAAGCTTTAGTGGTGAGCTCTGATAGTACGTTGCTGGGTGGTAGGCGTAATAGCACTACGACATCGATTGAGGGGCTCATTGCCAGAATTGAAAGTATTGCTAAGAATGTCGAAGATGTGTCGTTAGCACTAAAATCTGTCATGGGTACGGAGCGAGAACAGAACTTACAAGCTATTATGCAAAATTTAGATACGGCAGCGAGTAATATAGCTTGCTTTACCGGATTATTGGCTAATAATAGTGACAATATTGAAGTCATGCTCGCCAATGTAAATCAATTTACAGCCGAGTTAGCACCACTGGGCCGTGAAATTCGACAATTATCAGAAAAATTAGATACGCAAGTTTTTCCAGCTGTGCAACATAGTTTAGATAAAATTTCTAACGTGCTAGACCAAGACTTCGGTAAAATCACTGGTGAATTAGGTGATACAATTCAGTCAGTTAAATCTGTCGCGGAAAAGATCGATCATGGCGATGGACTCTTAGGCAAAATGATTAACGAGTCTGAAGTGTATGAAGATATGAAAACTGTGGCGCATGGTTTACGTAGCTACGCTGCATTGATCGATAATATGGGTGTGGTGGTTGATACCCATTTTGAATCGATGTACCGTAAAGCTGAAGATTATGATCATCCAGATTCTAAGGGCTATTTTAATTTTAGATTACACACTTCGGAAGACTGGTACTATTTAGTCCAGTTAGTAGGCTCTGAAAAAGGAGCAGTGACTGAGCGTG
>DATEBN010000035.1:0-17230 GCA_035287785.1 Candidatus Babeliales bacterium | reverse complement strand
AATTTGCCTTTACCGGGCATTAAGACTGCTTCAATCTTAATAATATCGCCGCCATAGCTGGTCCAAGCGAGACCGTTACAGATCCCAATCGAGTTTTCACGACTGAGTGTATCTTCGATAAAGAGCTTGGGCCCTAAAAATTCCATAATATTAGCACAAGTGAATTCGGGGATAGTAGCCTGCTCGACTAGTTGCCTAGTAGCTTTAGAGCACAGTTTTTTGATGGTACGTTCGAGTTGTCTGACACCAGCTTCGCGGGTATAAGAGCTAATAATATCAGTTAATAGTAGATCTGATAATGGGACATGGTGATTATCTAACCCAGCTTCTTTTAACGCCCGCGGCACAATGTAGTTACGCGCAATTTGGAGTTTTTCTTCTTGGGTATAACCCGAGACATGAATAATCTCCATGCGGTCACGTAATGGCTCAGAAACAGTATCTAGGTTATTAGCTGTGGCAATAAAGATCGCTTTCGATAGATCAAATGGTACCCCTAAGTAGTTGTCATAGAAAGTTTTGTTTTGCTGCGGATCTAACACTTCTAGCATAGCTGCTGAAGGGTCACCTCTAAAATCTGTTCCGATCTTGTCGATTTCATCAATAATAATTACAGGATTATTACTTTTAGCTTTACGAATGCCTTGAATAAATCTGCCCGGCATCGCGCCCACATAAGTACGGCGATGGCCGCGAATTTCGGCTTCGTCTCGGATGCCACCGAGTGCGACCCGAACATAATTACGATCTAGGCATTTCGCGATCGACTTGCCCAACGAAGTTTTACCAGTTCCGGGTGGCCCAGCAAAGCATAAAATTGGGGCGGCTGAATCTTGTTTGAGATTGCAGACCGAAATAAAATCTAAAATTCTTTCTTTGACTTCTTCGAGACCATAATGATCTTCATCTAAAATTTTACGCGCATGTTTTAAATCTAAAATATCAGTTGTAGACTCACTCCAGGGCAAAGAAAAGATCCAGTCCAGATAATTACGCGTAACAGTGGCCTCCATAGAATCTGGGGCAGTTTTTTCTAAACGATTTAATTGACGATTAATCTCTTCACGGACTTCGGTCGAAACTGGCAGCGTAGCTAATTTGTCACGCATAACTTCTAGATCATCGCAATCATCTTCGCCCAGCTCTTTCTTAATCGCTTTGAGCTGTTCGCGTAAATAATACTCTTTTTGAGATTGATTCATGGCCTCACGGGCATGATTACGAATTTGCTCTTGTACCTCTGAGACTTCCACTTCACCCTGCAGTAATTTATAAATCGTTTTAAGAAATAGGCAGGTATCGTTAATCTCTAATAATTCTTGCAGTTTTTCTACTTTAAGATTTAAGTGTGACAAAATAAAATCGGCGATCTTATCTGGATCTTCCATTTTAGAGATAATAATATGAAAATCCGGACTAAAACTATAACCGTTAGCATTAATGCGCTCGCTAAAAGCTTTAATATCTTTAATGCAGTCGGCAATGGCAGATTTGTGGTCATTAGTGGGTGTGATTTTACTGATTTTAGCGACTAAAAAGCTGTCGTCAGCTTGTAATTTATCAACTGTAGCTTTACAGATGCCTTGGACTAAAATTTTGATACCACCATTTGGTAACTTTACCACCCGCATAATGGTCGAAACGGTGCCAGTACTATATAAATCTTTGGTACCAATCGCCTCCTGCTCTTCGGATTTCATCCGTGTGCCTAATAATAAAACCAGCTTCGAGCCGTTTAAAGCTTGCTCGATGCCATTAATGATTTTTTCATCGACCACTAACAGTGGCACGATCATATGTGGGAAAACAATCGTGTCCATGGTAGGCACAACGGGTATGATTTCCGGTATTGAAGATAAAGAGTCTCTGTCATTGCTTGTATCCACAATGCCCCCTATGTTTTGGCGATTGACAATACTCCAGCAGTTTAGAATGCTGGTTATCTAAAAAACAATATTTTGCTATCCTGGATCGCTGAAACTCAGTTGGGCTAGTTAACTTTGTGAGAAATTTATGGCAAAAAAAAATTTAAAGATGACACGTTGGTTATGGCTAGACCTAGAGATGACTGGTTTAGATGCCCAGCAAGATGTAATTTTAGAGATTGCTGTGCTTATCACTGACGCTAATTTAAATCTAATTGCTGAGGGGCCTAGTTTAGTGATTCACCAGCCCGAAAGTAAATTAGCGTTAATGGACGACTGGAATCAAAATACCCATAAAAGTTCTGGATTATTAGATTTAGTGCGCAAATCACAAATTTCACAGGCCCAAGCGGAGCAGCAGATTTTAGATTTTGCGAAAACACACTGTGATTTACAAACTGCGCCACTCTGTGGCAACTCGATTTACCAAGATCGCAGGTTCTTAATTCAACATATGCCCAATTTAAATAATTGGTTGCATTATCGCGTGGTCGATGTTTCGACTGTGAAGATTTTAGTGCAAAATTGGTATAATTCTGCGAAAGTAAACTATACTAAAAATAATACTCACAGGGGATTAGCAGATATTTACGAGTCGATTGCCGAGTTAAAGTTTTATAGACAGAACTTTTTTGTTCAGGAATAGCCATGATTTCCCAAAATAGCCCAAAAAATAATCTAGAAGTTCAAGATAATTCCAATCACAGTAGTACTGATAGCTCAAAGCAAAGTGACCCCTCTACCCCGTTCGTGGTGAGTGATTTAGAACATCGTGATAAATCGTATCGAACCATAGATCATAACTCTGGCACCATAGTTAGAGTTAGTGGGACCGTGATCGACGTCCAATTTGATCCAGCTAAAATTCCCACCATCAATAATTTATTATATGTACAGGCGCCTAACGAGCAACAAGTGTTTGTCGAAGTAGCGCAGCAGTTGGGTGACGGCATTGTGCGTTGTATTATTTTAGTGGGCAGTCGAGATTTAGCTTGTGGCTTGTTAGTAATCGATACTGGCGCACCAGTCACTGTACCAGTGGGCGCGGCAGTACTGGGGCGGATTTTTAATGTGCTAGGCCAACCGATTGATGATCGCGGGCCGGTTAATAGTACTGAGCACCGTTCGATTTATCATGATACGCCACTATTAATTGAGCAGGCGATCGATAATAGTTTGCAAGAAACCGGAATTAAGATAATTGATCTCATGTGTCCCTATGTTAAGGGCTCGAAAATTGGTCTATTTGGTGGTGCCGGCGTTGGCAAAACTGTGTTAGTCATGGAGTTGATTCGCAATATTGCCAAAGAACATGATGGCGTATCAGTGTTTACGGGTATCGGCGAACGTACGCGCGAAGGTAACGAGTTGTGGCTAGAAATGCGTGACTCGGGAGTCTTAGAAAAAACTGCTTTAGTGTTTGCCCAAATGGGTGAGTTACCTGGCGCTAGATTACGGGTCGGTCTGACGGGTTTAACAATGGCGGAGTATTTTAGAGATAAGCAACACAAAGATGTTTTACTATTTGTGGATAATATTTTTAGATTGGTCCAAGCGGGTGCGGAAGTTTCAGCTTTATTAGAACGCATGCCCTCAGCAGTCGGTTATCAGCCGACATTAGCATCAGAAATGGGTGCTTTTCAAGAACGGATCGCTAACACGATTAATGGTTCGATTACTTCGATCCAAGCGGTCTATGTCCCAGCGGATGATATTACTGATCCGGCACCAGCGACAACCTTTGCGCATTTAAATTCTAGTACAGTGTTATCGCGTAAATTAGTAGAACTGGGCTTATATCCAGCAGTTGATCCACTAGAATCTAATTCGGCTGGTCTAGTGCCAGAGATTGTCGGTGAGCAGCATTATCGTGTAGCTAAACGGGTACAAGCGATTTTGCAACGCTATAAAGAGCTGCAAGATATTATTGCCATTTTGGGCCTAGATGAACTTTCCGATGAAGATAAATTAGTGGTTAAAAGGGCTAAGATTTTACAGAAATTTTTAACACAGCCACTATTTACCGCCGCCCAATTTACCGGCATGGCTGGTCGCTATGTCGCACGGGAACAGACGGTTAGTGATTGTGAACAGATTGTGAATGGCTTGTGTGACGATTTGCCCGAGCAAGCTTTTTATATGATCGGTACTTTAGAAGAAGCTAAAGCTAAAGCCAAAGAATTGTAAATTATGAAACTGCAGTTAATTTCACTGGAGCAGCCAGTGCATGAATATGAAATCAGCTGGTTAGAGTTAAATACCACTACTGGTAATTATATTATTCAGCCGGGACATGCCCCCATGATTTTAATTTTAACACCAGATTCTAAAGCAACCTGCTGCTTAACTAAAAATAACGAGCAAAAAATATTTATAATTAAACATGGGGTAGCGCATATTAAGCGTGATAGCGTAATTTTAAGCTATAATAGCTAGTTATTTATACTCCCAATATAATCTTAGTTTACTAAAGCCAACGGTATCTAAGATGCGCTGTAAACAGCGTGTTTTAGTATCGTCTTGTAATGCAAGTGATTCAACCTTTTGCATCATCGTGCGTGTGACTTCTGACGCTATCCCCAGCTCAACTAAGCGATTGGCAATACGTTGTTCTTTTTGGCGATAGAGCTGCTGGCGTTCATATAAGCTCCAAGCACTAATTGTACTATCCATTGCGATACCTGCACCAGCCAATTTCAATAAGCTGGTCCAAAAACGTGGTTGCTTAAAACTGTTGGCTTGATAGGTCTGATATAAATGGCGAGCAGTTAGGCCACCCAGCACAGTTGTGCCAGCGATCCAAGTTATACCAGTTTTAAGATCTAGATGATTAGTATCTTGCATAAATTGCTCGGTAATATCGGGCATATAATTTACGAGTAGATTACGTGCTTCGAGCGCAATTAGTTCAGCTGTTGATAGTTGTACGGTAGCGTTGCTATTATGAGCAAAACTAAGTGTTAAACCTTCGGCTGGTAGCGAAGCGCGGTATTGCGCTAAATAATCTTCAAAATCAGCTAGGCTTTGAAGATTGATCTCTTGCACTTTGATATCATAAGCTGATTCTGTTGTTGGCTCTGAATCTTGCGCTTTTATAATACTGGCAGCTATCAAAGTGTTAAGATAGAGTGCGTAAATTAAACTATAAGATCTTATGTTTAGCATGTAATTGTACCTATAAAATTATTAATTTTAATAATTGTCAGCATATAAATTTAGCGTGGAGCAGCTTTAGACGCTTGTTGTGATTCCCACCGGCGCTCTAGTTGTTGGTATATTAGAAATTTTTCTCCCGGTGTATCGATTATATCGTAAGGGCTGGGTTTATCATCGCAACGTAGACTCTCTACATGATAGAGCGCTCCAATTTTAAAGAAGACGGCAAAAAGATTGCTATCGCTGTAACTAATATATGGGCCTTGGCTACCTGTGGCTTCTGAGCGGCAGACAATCGAGTCTTCGACTAGACGTGCTTTGTGGTCGGCATGGGCGCCTGATAAAGCCATGCTAATACTAAATAATAGACTGTATAAACATAAATTAATTTTGT
The DNA here is from genome assembly GCA_035287785.1 of Candidatus Babeliales bacterium. Classification (GTDB taxonomy): domain Bacteria; phylum Babelota; class Babeliae; order Babelales; family JABDEC01; genus CANKVQ01. The sequence continues at coordinate 11,755 of DATEBN010000035.1, read as the reverse complement.
TGAACATATTTTTACTCCTATAAATCTTATAATTTAATTTTTTCGGGAGCCCTTCGATATATCCCTGCGGGATTACTCCCAGGCTTTGCATAAAGCTTCGCCGGACTTCGCAGGCTGCCTAGCTTATGGTTTAGTATTTTTAGATTATCAGAATTTTAGTAAATAGATTAATTTATAGTCTAGATTAGCTTTTGGTGATTAATTTAGGGGTAGTAACTATGCGCAAAAAATTGGGTACCGTAATTTCGGGGGCTCTATCTGAAGGTTTTAGTGTGCGGCTAGATCGACAGGTGCAATTAGAAAAAATTAAAACCGGTCATTTTGTGGTTTCAACCGGCACGAATTATCGCTTTTTTTCGTTAGTTACCGATTTAAAGCTAGAAGTTGCTAATCCAGAGATTATGCTAACACCGCCGGGCGAGCACGAGACGCTATTACATAAAGTGTTAAGTCAGCGTGATATTTTTGCCATAGCCCATATCAAACCCGTAATTATGTTAGACCAAGCTAATAAAATCTCACCAGTTAAAACAATTCCGCCGCATTTTGCAGTTGTTCATGAAGCGAATGCCCAAGATGTAGCGCTGATTTTTGGTGAAGAGCGCCAGAATACTAAATATTTTAAGATTGGACAGCCGTTAGACATGGAGGCGGCAGTTTGTTTAGATCTCGAAAAACTAGTCGAACGCTCCAATGGGATTTTCGGTAAAACCGGGACTGGTAAGACTTTTATCACCAGATTAATTTTGGCTGGATTAATTAAAAATCAAAAAGCGGTCAATCTAATTTTTGATATGCACAGTGAATATGGCCTACAGTCTCGCACGGAAGCACAGGGCTATGGCTTTGTGAAAGGTCTAAAAACTTTATTTCCCGACAAAGTAGTAATTTTTTCGCTCGATCCCGCTTCGACTAGACGCCGCGGTGGTGCACCCGATGTCTGTGTCACAATTTCGTATCAAGATATTAAAGTCTCAGATATTTTGTCACTCCAAGATGAGCTAAACTTACACAGCACGGCGCTCGAAGCAGCCTATTTAATCTATGCTAAATATAAAGAAAATTGGTTACAAAAATTATTGCAAGTGGGCGGTGACCAGCCTAAAGATTTAGCGCAAGAAGTGGGCGCCCATCCTGAATCGGTCGCAGCGCTCTATCGTAAATTACGGCGAATTGAACAGTTGCCGTTCTTTGTCGACAGCTCGACACCCAGAGTCCAGGTGTTTGAACAACTGCTAGAATATTTAAACCGGGGCACTAGTGTGATTATCGAGTTTGGTAATTTTACTTCAACTTTTGTCTATCTCTTAATTGCCAATATTGTAACTGGCAGAATCCATGATGCTTATGTACGTAAGACTGAAAAATTTTTGGGTTCGCAGCTAAAAAGTGACGAGCCGCAAAAATTATTAATTACGATTGAAGAAGCGCATAAATTTTTAAATCCCACCGCGGCTAAGCAAACTATTTTTGGGATTATTGCACGGGAAATGCGTAAATATTATGTCTCACTATTAGTGGTAGATCAGCGGCCATCTGGTATAGATCCAGAGATTATTTCCCAGATCGGGACTAAGATTATGGCCCAGCTGAGTGATGATCAGGATATTCAAGCGGTGTTGACTGGCGTCAGTAATGCCCAAGGACTAAAAACTATTTTAGCAACACTCGATACCAAAAAACAGGTCTTAGTGTTGGGCCATGCGATCACTATGCCAGTGGTGATCGAGACGCGTGAATATGGCGAGTTATTTTATCGTGATATGCAAGCTGATTTGTTACCCATAGAAGCTACTATTGAAGAGCTTTACCGTTAAATTTCTGGATATCGTTGACTATTCCCACTCTAGGACATTAGAAATATTTAAGAGAAATATTAAGCACAATATTAATATTTTTACTGAGATATTTTTGGATAGTTACCAGAGAATTATTGGAAATGGGCATGCGATTAGCGCTATTGATTTTCTTAATTAGCTTTAGTCAGTGGGACTTGGCGCATAATTATCGTTTAAATTGTGATAGTTGTATTTCTAGCGCCCTCTGTCAGGCGATTAATAATTATTTAGCTAAATTTGATCCCGCTAAAGTTTCACTAAAAGAACTAGCTGGCGCACTAGAGACTAGATTTACTAGTTTGCAAAAAGTCAGTTTAACTAAAAGCTGGGACGGTAAAATCGATGTGCAAGTGAGCTCGGTGACACCAGTTTATATTATCGATTTAAAAAATAGCGATCGTGTTTATGTGCTAGCAAGAACTAGTAGTCTAGAAAATAGCGAAACTCGCGTAGTCCCCGCACTTTGGATCAACCCAACTTGTCTAGAAAATTTACCAGCCGTTTGTTTAAACTTAAAAAATGCTAAGACGGACACTAAACAGGTAACTAAGATTGGCGTAACAGGAAATAGTACTAAATCTAAAGCTAGTATCACCGGGTTACAGTCTGATTATGGCGTGATTAGTAAGCAAGATGCCAATTTAATTAGCCAGATTTCAGCAGAGTTTAAAGAATTTTTGTTAACTATCGATCCCGAAATTAGTGCTAATTTTTTAATCGAGTGGCTAGATCGTAATCAGATTATTTTACGTTATTGCAAGCTCGCAGAAAATTATAACTGCAAGCTAATGGTACGGGTTAGTAATCTTTATGATCATGAAATACTAACGCCAAGATTTTTAGCGCGGTGTTTAAATTTATTGCCCGCAGAATTATTTGCGAATAATAGTACTTTTAACAGCTCTCCCTCGACTACGCTGCGCTCCACTCGGGATGAGCGGGGGGCGAAGAGTGGGCGATCTGTACATGAGATGTGCGTGGTAGAAAATATACTTGGTGGGCACAAGATTACTGGCACTAGTGATTTAGATAATCTTAAGACTAAAACCAGTAAATCTAAAAATTTTACAATCGATCTGAGGTTTAATAAACAAATTGTGATTTTAAACGATTAGGGGGTAGCCAGATGGCGGAGCAAATTAAAGTTGCAATCGATATCGGGACAACTAAAATCTGTGTTTTGGTTGCTAAACAAGTGGGGACCGATTTCGAAGTTTTGGGGATGGGTAAATACCCGTCTGAAGGCTTAGAAAAAGGGGTCGTAGTCAATATTGCCAAAGCGATTAATTCGATCAAAGCCGCAGTCAAAGAGGCCGAGATTGTCTCAGGACAACAGATCGAGTCAGCGGCGGTGGGGATTTCCGGTAGTCATATTAATTCGCTGAATTCGAATGGGATTGTGCCAGTGAATAAAACTGGCAAAATTAAGCAAACTGATATTTACAATGTCTTGGAGGCTGCGCGGGCGGTGCCGATTGCGGAAGGACAACAGATTTTGCATGTGTTGCCACAAAGTTATGCGATCGATGGACTGGGTAATATTCAGGATCCGTTGGGCATGCACGGTGTGCGACTAGAAGTACAAGCCCATATTATTACCGGTTCAGTAGCTTCCGTGCAAAATATTATTAGCTGTTGTGAAGCGGTGGGCATTAAAGTGACGGACGTGATTTTAGAGCAATTAGCTTCCGCAGCGGCAGTGTTAAATCAAGATGAGTGTCAGTTGGGTGTAGCCGTTTTAGATATTGGTGGGGGCACTTCAGATTTTGCGATTTACCAGCACAATAGCATTATGCACACACGGGTATTGCCAGTCGCCGGAAATCATTTTACGCATGATATAGCGGTGGGTTTACAAACTACTTTAAGTGAAGCTGAGCGTGTTAAACACATGTATGGACTAGCAAGTAATAATAATCACCAAGCACACAGTGACAACAACTGTAATTTCGAAGTATTGGATATTCAGGGGCAAGATTTGCAAACTGTGTCGCAAGCTTTACTGACCAGTATTATCGAACCTAGAGCTGAAGAATTAGTATTACTAGTCTTAAAAGAGCTTGAAACCTATAGATTACGTAAATTTATGACGACTGGTTTAGTGTTAACGGGCGGTGGATCACTATTGGCTGGTTTACCAGAATTGGCGGCTAATATTTTACAAGTGCCAGTGCGATTAGGGGCTCCTAGAACAGAAATAGTCTTATCGGAGAATTTGAGTAACCCGATTTATGCGACTGGGTATGGTTTATTGATTCATGTTTTTAAAGCGCAAAGTAAATCAAATTTAAATTTAGTAGAAGGGCCAACGGCCGTTAGAATTTTTTATCGCATGCGGTCGTGGGTTTCGGATTTATTTTAATTAAAGGGGAGTAAGCGATGATCGAGTTTGAACAAGCGTCGAATAGCAGTTTGGGGATTGCGAGTATTAAAGTAATTGGGATCGGTGGTGCGGGCGGTAATACTGTGAATAGCATGATTGAGTCTAACGATCGTGACATTGAGTTTATTGTAGCGAATACTGATTCGCAAGCTTTACTAAATTCGAAAGCGCCCAATAAAATTCAGCTGGGCGTGAAATCTACTAAGGGGTTAGGTACCGGTGCTAATCCCGAAATTGGGCGCCGGGCAGCCGAAGAAGATATCGATCAGATTTTAGATGCGATGGCCGGGGCCGATATTGTCTTTATTGCGGCAGGAATGGGTGGTGGTACCGGCTCTGGAGCATCGCCGGTGATTGCGCGCGCATTACGCGAACAGGGGATCTTAACGATAGCAGTAGTTACTAAGCCATTTGTGTTTGAAGGTAAACGACGCGCTAGAATTGCCGAAGAAACGATTCAGCAGTTACGGGCCGAAGTTGACACCATGATTATTTTGCCAAACCAAAAATTACTCGAATATGTGGGCGATAATGTCACCATGATCGATGCCTTTGCCATGATTAATGATGTGCTAAATAAATCGGTACGCAATATTTCCGATATTATTGTCAGACCAGGCCATATTAATGTCGATTTTGCTGATCTTAAAACCATTATGAAAGATATGGGCATTGCGGTGATGGGCACCGGTGTAGCCTCCGGACCAGACCGCGCTTTTGTCGCTGCTATGAATGCGATCTCTTCGCCGCTATTAGAAAATGTCGATATTCGCGGAGCACGCGGTGTGTTATTAAATATTACTGGTGGTCCAGATTTGACGTTACATGAAATCAACGCGGCGGCGTCCGTAGTTTATGAACAGGCAGATGAGTTTGCCAATATTATTATCGGCTCAGTGATTGACCATAATATGCACGACGAAATTTCAGTTGCAATCGTAGCCACTGGTTTCGATAAACGCGTACAAGGTTCAGTGACAGTTGCGCCAGCACAATTAAGTTTAAATTCCGAAAACTTGCATCACGAGAATATTACTGCAGCTACTAGCTTAAACTTAGATCACCAAGATTATAATAACAGTAGTAACAGTAATAATACTGGTACTATAGATACTAACGATTTAGATGTGCCGGCGTTTTTACGACGTAAAGCTGCTGCATCAACTGAGCAGGTTAGTCAGGAGTAATTTAAAAAGTTTTGATTTTTTAATTAATGGGGCCAGCTAATTTTATTTAACTGGCCCCATTTAAATATTTATTTTTTCTAAATTTATTGATAATTAGTTTTTAGCTAATAACTCATAAGATTCATATTTAGGATTGTAGATATGAAATGGTGCGCAATAAATTTGTTTATAGTTATTTTTGACTGATGTTATTAAAACATCGTGGTGCACCCAATCCTTAAAGCCCAATTTCGACCAGCCATCTATTTGACCGGCTAGATAGATGCTTTTAGCATTAAAAAAATTTAATTTAGCAATTTGTTTTTGCACCTTTTCTGGGGCTTCAGATATTGCAAAAGTTGATACAAAGGCGTCACATTTTAAATAATCTATATTTTCCATAAATTGCACTGGTATCAAATTAATTGTGCCAGGATCGATTTGTTTAGGGGCTGCCGTATGAGCAATAATTTTTACATTAGGTAGCGTATATTTTAGAAACATTAATTGGATAGCGCACATTTCAGGTAGATCAATCACTACAATTGTAGCATCCGGCGAGACAGATTTAAAGCAGCGAGCCAGGTTGCCATACCCACCACCTAATTCTACTATTAGTTTTGGTTCTTCAGGCATCCAGTCATATAATTTACCAACATAGAAAAGATGGCCTAGGGTAGAAGTTGAGCAATTGAAATTTTTGGAAGTAGTCGATAAAAAAAGTTGATCGTTGTTGGATGTGCTAGAGGTAAAGTTTTTAATTTTATTCGCAGTTGTTTTAGTAATACAATTTTTTAAAAAACATTCTTCGTAATTGCAATTTTCTGGCCAACCATTTCTAACCATGATGCCTGATAAGCAACTGTTAGTTAAAAAATCTTTTCTGGGTGCATTGTTAATTAGAGTATGCATAGCATTAATATTATCGCGATAGGTTTGGGTAATTAAGCCGTCTTTAGTTAAAGACCCCGATAAATATGCTACTTGTTTGTAATATTTTTGCATTTCTGTCCAGCAGGACTTAAGTTTTTCATCTTCTTTACACCAATTAGTTTGCCAAACTGTATTTGCAATAACAGACACTAAGCACAGTTGATAAATTATAAACAGGTTGCTTAATTTCACGACATCTCTCAAATTGTTAGATTTAAATTTTCAAAGACATGATACCATTAGTTACATATTCTGCGAAGCGCTGAATTGTAAATTCATAGGTTTCATTGCTATCTAAATATTGTCTAATATTATGTAAATATTGCGCGTACTTTTCTTGATCTATATTTTTCAAAAACTGGTATAATTCGGGCATATTTTTAAATTTACGGCGGTCGATAAAACAGTTTTGAGGTATAAATTGTGTTATATTATCTACGCCCCAGTAAATTGGTACACAGCCAGCTTCAAAGCAATTAAATATCTTTTCTGTTACATAGCCCTGCACATTTTGCATATTTTCATAACATAGGCAAAATTTATACTTACCTTGATATTCTATTTTAGCATCATCAGGTATTTGGCCATGATAAGTCTTATACTTATTGGTTGGCCATCCTACACCATAAAAATCGAAATCATCGGGATGGGTGGATTCAAAAAACAGAGCATCTTCTAAGCGTTTTTGATATAAAGAATCCTTGTGTTTTGATGTTTTATTGGCATTTATTAAACAACATAACTTACGTTCTGCAAATGGCACGCTTTTATTAAGTTTAAATCCACTATATGTAGGCCAACGAAAAAGAAAATATTTTTTTTGATCTATAAGGTTGTCATCCCAAGTGAATACCAATGCTACATGATCATGTAAACTCGTATTCCATATGTGAGGTGTTACAACTGGTGGCTCCCATAAAAAAATTATCATTTTGTTTAATAACCACTTATCGCTGTGGCTCAATGATAATGTAAAAGCGCAATTGTCTGTGCCATCAATTACCCACTTGGCATTACGTAATTCTTTTAATAACTCAAATTTATGTTTAGTGGTAGGTGTTTTCAAAATATAAGTAGATTGCTTTTTTAATAATTCGTTGGTTAAAAACCACATATTTGGTAGCCATGCCGAATTCCAAATACATCTAGTTTTGGCTAAATCAACCATATTGAATAAATTATCATTTAAATCGGCTGTTTTATTAGTAACTAAGTAAATAATAAGTGGTTTTTTAGGTAAAATGACTGTTATGTGGCAGAATATTAAGATCAGGCATAAAAGGTTGTTTTTCATATAACACTCAAAATAGTTTGAATTGGGCTAGTGCCACAAATTGATTAATAGTATATGATGTACGAGATTTTGAAACATTTGTAAATTTTAATGTGGAAATAGTTTTATGAAGCGATTATTTAATTTTAAAGTGTTGTTATTTATATTAAATATTTTTTTTATGGCAAGCTCTTTTGAAAAAACAGATTTTGACGGGTCTATGAATCTATCAGATCAAGATAAGCTGGGTGTAATTCCGAATGATTTATCAAGGCTGAGTCCGTTATTTGCTAGCTCTGATGTTGTAGTTAAGCGTGGTTTGTTATTTAAAAATTTATTTGAAACGGTATTTTCACAGCAGTCAGATAATCTGATGCAAAATAAAATTCCCAAAATTATTCATCATATTTGGATTGGTGGTAATTTACCTGATAATTTTAAATTCTGTATCGAATCGTGCAGAAGACATCATCCTGACTGGGAACATCGTTTATGGACAGATGCGGATTTGAAAAAATATAATTGGCGCTTTAAGGATGTTTTGTTATCTAAAAAAATTAACCCAGGCAAGAAATCGGATATCTTACGCTTAGAAATTTTACACAAATATGGCGGTGTTTATTTAGATACAGATTTTTATTGTTGTAAATCTTTAGCTAAGTTGCATGAAAAAGTGGACTTTTATTGCTGTATAGTAGATGAATATTTCAGTATTAACAATGCGATCATTGGGTGTACAGCAGGCAACAAACTAATCGAGCAATGTTTGGAAATGTTACAACCTAATGAGGATAATTCATCAGTGGGGGTTTTATTAAATACCGGCCCGTATTTTTTTACCGAGCAGGTAGTGAAGTATCTCAATAATAATATTAATGCCAACATAGTTGTATTACCACGCAGTTATTTTCACGCTATGCCAGCATCGCATAGATTTGATTTTTGGAATGGGAGCAAAAATCTTACTTTTATTAAACAATTCGAAAAAACCGAATCATTAGCAATTCATCTTTGGGCGACTAGTTGGCAAGAAAATAGCAAATCTAAAAATAGCACAATTTATAATGTGCTAAAACGGCATAATATATTGTTTACTAACAGCCTTAAGCCGCATGAATTAATCTGTTCTCGCAGAATTAGCGATGGCGCGACACCGTTAATTGCGGCAGTACAAGGAAATTTAGTGCAGGTTGTAGATCTATTGGGCCGTAATGGAGCAGATTTTAAGCTTAAAGATTTCAGTGATCATGATGCTCTGTATTATGCGAAACAGCAAAATAATCTAGAATTAATCAAATTAATTGATGCGTATACTAATTAAGACCTAGCTTAACCTGCTTGTTGTAGGTGATAACCAGTGGTATAATTCTAAGCGTGTTGTGTAATATTACGTAATAAATATATTAAAAGTTCACTATTTTCAGTTTAGGAATTGTAATTCTATGATTTTGTCTAAAAATAAATTTAATCAAAATAGATTTAACATTAATTTAATCTCAGGTTTAATTTTTGGTTTAATAATTAACGTATTATTAGCTGCTAAATTCACCGAATGCGCGCCAGCAGCTGGTAATAATGTAGTGGTAGTCTCAATGCAGGAGATCATGCAGATTTCTGAGTTAGGTGGCAAAAAGCATCAAAGTTTAACTAAGTTGCAAACTGACAAAATGGCGCAGATCCAGAAAAAACAACAAGATTTTGAAAAAAAAGCTAAATCTTTAGAAGCGCGTTCCAAAACAGTGGACGCAGTATTAATCGTCAAAGAACAAGAAGATCTATTAGCAGAACGCCAAGCGATTGAGGCCTTTGTGAAAGCCGCTGAAGGCGAATTACAGCGCGCGATTAGTCGTGAGATGGCGCAAATTAGTGAACTTAGGCGTGAAGCAGTTAAAGAATTAGCCGTGTCAAATAATTGGGATATAGTGTTCATAAAAGAAACTGGTGAAATAGATTATTGTTCAGATAAAGCTAATATTTCCAAAGTAGTGGCGGCTCAAATTGATAAAATAAATCAAAAAGCTGTTAATGCTAAACCGGCTATGCCAGATAAGAAATAAGCTGGTAAAATTAAATTTTAGTAATTAAAATAGCACGCGTATAATAGTTTACACGCGTGCTATTTTTTAAATAAATTTTGGATGTGTATTAACATGAGTGAACCAAATCAAAAAATTCAGGCGATCATTGGTCTTGGTAACCCCGGCGCGCAATTTGAAAAAACTAGGCACAATATTGGCTTTAGAGTTGTGGACCAGTTAGCAGCACAGTCTGGTAGTAGTTGGTCTAAGCAAACTAATTTAGAGCAGGCGGTAATCGAAATTAATCAGCAAAAAATTTGCTTAATCAAGCCGCAAACTTTCATGAATGATTCTGGCCAGGTGATCAGTTATTTAACTAAGCGTGGGATTAAAAGCGAGAATATTTTAGTGGTGCATGACGAGCTAGAATTACCATTTGGAGTTTTAAAATTTAAACAGGGTGGTAGTGCTAAAGGTCACAATGGTCTTAAATCAATTATAGCTGTGTTGGGAGACAACTTTTTGCGTTTACGCTTTGGAATCGACCGGCCAGCTAGATCTGATAGTAGCATACCGGTCGATAAATATGTGTTAGCTAAATTTAGTGCTCAAGAAGAAATTTTATTACCTGAGAAAATCGATGCTGCCATCGAGCTGATTAGAACACAAATAATTTCTGTTCCAAAGCTTTAGCCAGTTTAGTTTTCAGCTGATTTAAATCCAGCTTAGGGCCACCGCCTTGTAAGCTAAGTTCATTGCCACCACCGCGTATTTCAAAATTATCTACGAGCCAGCTCGCTAATTTCTTAAGTGAAATTTGGGTACTGAAATTTTTAGCTAATACAGCTATAAACTGAACAGCTTGGGTTTCCGGATTTTGCGAAACTAAGAAATATAAACCCGGTTTTTGTTGCATAAGTTTATTGGCAATTTCGCGTAATTCACTAGGCTCACTATGATTTAGATCTAAAAATAAATATGGCACAGTATTATAATTAACCGTAGTTGCTAACCAAGTTGGAATCTGGGCTTGCCAGAGCGCTGCACGCGCTTGTTGTAATAATTGTTGAGTTTTACGCAGTTGATCTTTCTGCTTCTGCACCGTTTCTAAGACTTCGTTAGCTTGCACTTTAAATTCTTGGCTCAGCTCTTTTAGGTCATTAAAATTAGTTTGATATAGCTCTAATGCTACTGGACCGGTAACGGCAAAAATGCGTCGATTGCCAGCCGAAAGTGCACTAATTTCGGTAATTTTAAAGCTGCCAATATCACCAGTTTGACGTACATGTGTACCGCCACACAGTTCTGCTGAGAAGCCCGGAATATCAATTACGCGCACTTCTTCAGGGTTATATTTTTCACCAAAGATCGCAATCACGCCTTGTTCAATGGCTTTCTTATGTGTGGTGTAAGTGATATTTACGGGAATATTTTCCCAAATTTTACGATTTACGCGCTCTTCCACCCAGCGAAGCTCTTCCGGCGTTAAGTTTTTATGATACGTAAAATCGAAACGCAAATAATCGGGATTAACGACTGAGCCAGACTGTTTCACACTTTTACCTAACAGTTCGATTAAAGCAGCTTGGAGTAAGTGAGTGGCTGTATGATTTTTCATCGTGCGTAGACGGGTCTCTTGATCAACTAATAGCTCCACAGTTTGACCTAGAACTAAATCTACTGGTGTAACTAGTTTAATAGCTAGCGCATGATTAATTTTTTTAAGATCTAATAGTAGTGCGCTGTGTGTACCAAATTTAATGACACCTTGATCGTTAACCTGGCCGCCACACGCTATAAAAAAAGGCGTTTCTGGTGTTACTAGCCAAACCGTGTCACCGGCTTTAGCGGACTGTGTTGACTGATTATGCACAAATAACGCTGCAATTTTAGATTCTAGCGCAGTTACCTGGTAGCCTAAGAAAGTAGTCTTAAGATCTGCCGTTAATGTTAGTTCTGTTTCAACTTGGCTACTTTTCTGACCAGATTGTTCACGTTGCTGTTCCATATGTTGTTCAAATGCTGGCAAATCAACTGAGAAGTTGCGCTCGTTAGCAATTAGTGTAACTAATTCTAATGGAAACCCAAACGTGTCATATAACTTAAACGCTTCGGCACCCGAAATTAATTTAGTAGCTTGATTT
>DATEBN010000034.1:0-3445 GCA_035287785.1 Candidatus Babeliales bacterium | reverse complement strand
AATCCCCTACGGTACCACCAATTTCGATCACGACAATTTCATAATCTTGCGCCGCTTGATAGATGCGATCGACAATCTCATTAGTAATATGCGGAATAAACTGGACCGTAGCGCCTAAATAATCCCCCCGCCGCTCACGCTCAATTACAGCTGAGTAAATTTGGCCAGTAGTGATACTGTTTTTTTTCGGGATCTCTTGATTAATAAAACGTTCATAGGTGCCTAAATCTTGATCGATCTCACCGCCATCACAGGTCACCCAAACTTCACCATGCTCAGTCGGCCTGAGGGTGCCAGCATCAGAATTGATATAGGGGTCAATTTTAATTAGCGTTACGCTATAGCCATATGCTTGCAGAATTTTGGCAATTGCAGCCGAAGCCACACCTTTACCGACGCCAGACATTACGCCACCGGAAACAATCACAAACTTTGTCATAACGTAAATCCTGTTCTAGAATTAGATCATATTAAATTATTAGTAAATTACGCCAATCGAAATACTCAAAGCACCGTATCTATATTTCTAGCTCTTCTATACTCTTGGTATTTCTATGCATATTCAAATTAGGCCATTACAGGGTTACCAAAAATCATTAACCTACGCGCTACCAGCGCACTGGACTACTCAACCTATAGTAGGCGATATTGTCACCGTACCTTTGCGCGGGCAGACCATTCTAGGCATGATTGAAAAAATGGTAGTCCCTGATCCCAATATCCCATTGCTAGGTAATAATGGCCAAGTGATCAAAATTCGTGCTGCCTTAAATCATGAAACGACACTCAATCATCAAGACTATAAGATTTTCATGAAAAACTTAAGTGGCTACTATCAAATCCCAGTTAGTTACTTACTTAAAAGATTTTGGGGCGCGCTCACAGCCCCCGAAGCTATCACAGAAAACCCCAAAAATAGTTCTAAAACTAAAAAAACTGTGTTGGGATCAGAGCATCCCAGTATTAATAGTAACAATTCTGCCAAACTAGTTTTTGAGCAAGCTGTGCCCGTGATAAATCTTACCACGGAGCAGCAGCTAGTTTTCGACAGTCTAGTTACTCAGCTAGACCCCAAGCATCGCAAATTTCAAGCTAATCTAATCCATGGCGTGACTGGTTCTGGTAAAACAGAAATTTATAGCAAATTAATTCAGGCTAATTTTGAGTTGGGCTATAGCACACTCTTTTTATTGCCAGAAGTCTCGCTAGCCACTAATTTTGATCAAATATTACGCACCAAGCTAACGCCGCAAATCCCAATCTTCAGTTTTCATTCAGGTACTACTATCACTCAAAAACGCGCCCTGTGGGACCAGATACGGCAACAAAAACCGATTTTAATTATTGGCGTACACCTACCAGTATTATTACCAATTACAAATTTGGGCTTAATTCTGATCGACGAAGAGCACGACCCGGGTTTTCAAGAAAAAAAACATCCGCAAATCAACACCAAAGAGTGTGCCTTGATCCGCGCTAAAATCAATCAGATTCCGATTGTACTAGGATCTGCAACACCATCAATTTCTTCGCTGTATAATATCGAAAAGCACCACTGGAAAATTTTTAAATTACATCAACGTTATCGGGGTAATTTCCCAGAGATTAAAGTTGTAAATTTGCGTGAAAGTCAACATAAACAGCGCACGCAAAACTTTTGGTTTTCACGTGAATTATTAGACGCTATTAAAGCTAGGCTAAATCGCCAAGAACAAACTATTATCTTTATTAATCGTCGTGGTTACAGTTTTTTTATTCAGTGTCACGAATGTGGTTTTATTCCTAACTGTCCCAACTGTTCTGTGAGTCTAACGCTACACGCTGATCAATCTTTACATTGCCATTACTGTGCACTCGAGCAAGCCTACCCAACTAATTGTGCTAGTTGTAAAACTAGCGCTAGCAAGTTTCTCAAGAAGGGCCTAGGTACACAACAAGTAGTTGAGATTTTAGAAAAATTATTTCCCGCTGCTAAAATTGCCCGCGCTGATTTAGATATCACACGTAGCAAAAAACTATGGCCGCAAATTGTAGCTGATTTTAGTGACAATCAGATTGATATTCTAGTGGGCACCCAAACGATTACCAAAGGCTATCATTTTCCGCATGTCACGCTAGTAGGCATCTTATGGGCAGATTTAAATCTACATTTTCCCATGTATAACGCTGCCGAAACTACCCTGCAGCAGATTTTACAAGTAGCAGGACGCGCTGGCCGCCAGAGTCCCCATAGTGAAGTGATTGTGCAAACATTAACAGAACACCCCATTTTCAACTATCTCAACGAGTCGGATTATTTAAAATTTTACCAGACCGAAATTGTTAATCGCACAACGCATAATTATCCGCCGTTAGTGCGCTTAGTAGAATTAGAGATTAAGCACAGTTCTGAAACACAGGTTAAACAGGATGCGCTAATTTTAAGCACTAAATTGCACGCTTTTGCCCAAAAAATTAATAGCCCAAATAACTTCCAAAATTCAAACAACTCTAATTCGCTTAACCCTCAAGACCAAAATTCAGTACATACAAACTTAAATAATCTAAATTATCTAGAAATCTTGGGACCATCTAAGCCGCCCATTTCGAAAATCAAAAACTGGCATTTTCGTAAAATTTATCTCAAGAGCAATAAACTCGATATTATTATTCAGGCCTGGCAATACTTACAACAAAAGCCGGTTATTAGTTCAGTTTTTTTTACACCCAACCCACTACAATAATTATTCTTGATTTGTCTTTGGATCGCTCATAATACATTCATGGTAGTCAAAATCTTTCTGATAGCCCCATAATTACCACGACATAAATGTAATGTAGGTATGCCAACTGTCTGCGCTGCTAAAGTATTTAAATACTGGTCATCAATGAATATGCAGTCCGCACGATCCAATTCATAAGTATTAATAACATATTCGTAAGCCGCTTTTTGAGGCTTAATTAGACCAATATTGCCTGAAATTATGACCTGCTCTGGTGGAAAATAATTATTGAAAATATGGGCATATTTTTGTTTAACCAGCGTAAACGATGCCTCATCCCAGTTAGACAAAACAAACAAATTGTTTTTAGGCGTCCCATCAGAATTTTTGGCTTGATGACAATCACGCAGCAATTCTATACCTGCCATAATTGATTCGGTAGCATCGGCTAACGTTTTAGGATTAAACATAGCGGCCAAAGTTTTTTGGACTAGTTTTTTTTGGTAACTACTCACAAAATATTTTTGCTGATCTAGATGTCCCAGAAAATCATTTACAGATTGCATCAATTCTTGATCTGAGATTATACCAGCTAACCATTTATCCATAATAATCGGTAATGGCCGACCAGCATTATCAGCCGCCACTTCCATCGGGTTTTCGACCGTGGGATTAATTTTATCTAAGATATCGAAAATCAATGGCTGGATATTAGGGTTCTTAAAATCAAAAACTGCATATTT
>DATEBN010000033.1:0-6754 GCA_035287785.1 Candidatus Babeliales bacterium | reverse complement strand
CTTGCGCTGAGGCATGAGCTGTATCTTTAACAGCTTCTGCCGCTGCTACAGCATTAGCCACATCTGCAGGTGTCAATCCACCACCCGCTGCTAACGATGCAGCTGTGCCAGTGTGTGCTTTAAGATCATCGATAAGTTTTTTAAATTCAGCTTCACCTGTCGTACCTGTAGCCCAGCTAGCCGTGTTAGGCAACTTGCTTAATAAATCCGCAAGATCTTGTGCTGCTGGTGCTGGTGCTGAAGCTGCACCTGAGACCTTTGGTGCTGGTGCTGGAGCTGGTGTGACTGGGGTTGGTGCTGGTGCTGGAGCTGGTGTGACTGGAGTTGGTGCTACTGGAGTTGGTGTGCCAGATCCACCGCCTGATCCACTTGAGCCTGTACCTGTAGCTGTGCCGCCAGCCGCTATTTTAACTTGCAATGCTGCCAGTACCGCTGCTTTATCTGTTGCTTTATCTTTGCTTACTCCTAACTTACCAGCTATAAAATTTAAAGCGCCCGCATTTGGCGTTGCTACGGAACTTAAATCACTCTCTATTGGCTGTAAAAGCGTTGCTTCTGGCGCACCACTCTTAACACTTTTTTCGTACTGATTCCAAGCGCTAATATATTGTGCGAAGGTCATAGACGTTGTCGCCCCAGAAGATTTCATACTAAAAGCTGGCACAGACCATGAAGCCACTGATAATAAGATTAATAGACTTAGATTTAAACCTGAAATATGTAAATTTTTCATAGTATCTCCATTTATTTTTATTAATATAACCTACCATTTAACTTTGCCCTAAATATAGGGTTCTTATCACTTAGCTTATAGAATCATACACTCTAAACGCAATATACCAGCGCGCAAATTATCAAAACCAGCTCCAGATCATACTAATAAACATGCTAAGTAAAATAATTTTAGATCAAAATAAATTACTTACCGTTCTAAAAAGCTAATTAAATAACGGTTTTTAGGCCGCTAACATATCTTCTAAAACATCGGTAAAATTCCAAACAGCTTGCGCATCTTCAGCTTCAGGTTTGGGTAAGATTGGGCGCGTTCGACGCTCAATTCTAGCAGGTCTTTCAGCACTACGATCAAAACTACGGATTAAAGTTGCTAGATCATTGGAACTCTCAAGATCACGGATCAATTTAGCGCCAAGTCCCGAACTATCTGAATTAATGATTAAATTCAAGGTTACTACAGCATGTTTGTTAGGCTTTGGAAGATCGTTTCCATCTTTATCCTGATCCTGCTTGCCTACTAACCAGAAGCTGGCAATATTACGTCCGTCGATTAATTTAAACCGAGCATTATTCGGCGACCAATGTTCATCATGATAATTTACCTCGATTGCACTTAAACTGCTTACTGGAATTGCTGCTGAGACCTCTGCAGTAGTTATGCCATTAGGCTTAAATAAACCACCATTGAACCTACCACAATTTACACCAGAATGTGGCCTACTCAAACCAGTCCATTTGCTTAATATTTCATGAAATACAACATTGTTAGGATTATTAGCTGGTAAATTTCCACCAAAAAACTGCCCCCAAATATTTATATAAAATTCCACTTTATCGGCACTAATATCGCTGACCTGTGCATACAACTCTGGACTTGCATGTTTTAACAGATCTACTGTCCCCTCAACAACCATTAATGGCATACGTACTCTATAGCCGCCAGAATCATAGAACCCAATAATTGGTGCCCGTGGTGTTATACCTGCAAAACCTAATTGTAAAGATCGAGCGCCTGGTATTAACGATAAATTAAAACTCAGCCCAGTATCCCTATCTTTAGGTTTACTTGCTAATGCACTAAATCTAGGTCCTGATGCCCCACCAATACTTGCATCTGGCGAAGGGCCATCAGCCCCCCCACCCTTGGATTCAGCCACACCACCATCGGAAGCCCCATCACTGCCGCTACTCTCAACTTCAGCCGCTGCACCAAATTTTTCAAAAAGCTCAACTTTCAATAAATCTTCAGCTAATTCGTTAGCTGCAAGTTTACGCTGCTCTAACCCAGCTATTACCGCATCTTTAGTACTTCTCCGACTTAAAGCTAATCTATCAGCTAAGAAACCTAAAGTACCCGCATTTGGTGCACTAATAGCCCTTAAATCAGCTAGCATTAATTCTAGTGGTGCAATATCGACCTTACCGCCCGCTTTTACACTATCGTCATAAACACGCCAAGTTCTAATATATTGCGGAAAGGTCATAGGTGAACTTGGGCTGATTGCCAATAATATTAACCATAAGCCAACTAGTCTATAGATTGTACTTGCATGATATTTAAAATTTAAGCCCATATAGCCCCCACTAAATTTTAGAATAATTTAATATTTAATTTCACTAATAAATTTTACCAGTCAGTGATTAATTACAGTTTTAACTTATATTTAAATTAATAAACTTAAAGTAAGAATTACAAGAGTTGCTCAAATTTAACCCTAAAGATTCATAAGTTTGCCAATTAAACTAGCATGTGCTATTTTTTGAATATTAGTTATTTGTTTCACCATCCAAAAAGCATAATTAAACTCTCAAATCTATTAATTATGTCGAAATTTACCAAAAAGCATGTCAAAAGAATTTATTAGCCCGGCCCAGTTTGCCCGGGTAGATGAAGTTTACCAAGAGACGGCGGAATTAACGCCCGCCCAACTCGCAGAGTTAAATGAACTTTACGAAGGGGTCTCCGCTAAGCTTAAAGTTGGCGAATTAGTCCAAGGGACTATTTTAGCGATCAATTCTGATTTTATTTTAGTTGATATTAGCTATAAATCAGACGGGATGATCCCGCGTTACGAGTTCACTGAATACGAGGCTAAAGAGTTAAAACCGGGCACTAGTATCGATGTGATTCTAGATGAACTGGAAAATAACGATGGTGCCGTCACACTATCGTACGAAAAAGCTAAGACCCTCAAAGCTTGGGATGCGATTACTAAGCTATTTGACGAAAACAAGCCGGTCGAAGGTGTGGTTACTCGAACTGTTAAGGGTGGCTTAAGTGTTGATATCGGCGTGCCAGCCTTCTTGCCTGGTTCACAAGTTGATACCCAACGGGTTGCCAACTTTGAAGATTTTATTGGTAAGAAAATTACTGCTAACGTGATCAAAATTAATAAAAAACGTGGCAATGTGATTATCTCACGTCGTAAATATCTCTCTGAACGTCAAGCCGAAATGCACCAAGAAATTATGGGCAAATTGCATGTCGGTCAAGTGGTTCAAGGGATCGCCAAGAATATCGCTAAATATGGGGTATTCGTAGATATTGGTGGTGTCGATGGTCTATTACATATCACCGATATGACCTGGGGCAGAATTTCACATCCAAGTAAATTAGTTAAGATCGGCGATAAGATCACTGTCCAAGTGTTATCGATCGACCGTGAAAATAACAAAATTTCATTGGGTATGAAGCAATTAGCGCAAAATCCATGGCAAGTGTTAACTGAAACTATTCAGTTGGGCAGCCATGTGAAAGGCCGCGTTTCTAGCATTACCGACTATGGCTTATTTGTTGAGATTATCGATGGTGTCGAAGGCTTAGTCCATATCTCTGAGATTTCTTGGACTGAACGCATCTCTGATTTAAATACCCGTTTTGCAGTTGATCAAGAGATCGAAGCAGTCGTCGTATCACTAGACAAAGATAATCGTCGTATGTCACTCAGCATTAGACAGTTGACTGACAATCCATGGAAATCGATCAGTACGAAATTCCAAGTTGGCCAAGTCATTAAAGGCCAAATTAGCAATATCACTGATTTCGGGATCTTTATTCAGTTAATTCCAGGTGTGGATGGCTTAGCACATATCTCTGATCTATCATGGACCAGACATATTGAACATCCGCGCGATTTGTACCAAATCGGTCAAGAAGTCGAAGCAGCGATCTTGTCGATTGATGAAAATGCTAAAAAAGTCTCGCTTGGTATTAAGCAGTTGTCACAAGATCCTTGGGGCACAATTGAAACTGAATATCCGGTTAATAGCATTATTGAAGGTGAGGTTTCGAAGATCACTAATTTTGGGATTTTCGTAAAATTACCAAATCGCATTGAAGGCTTTGTGCACATTTCAGAGTTCGAAAAAGAACATAAAAAACCTGAAGGGCTGGTAAAAGTCGGCGATAAACGTCAATTCAGAATTGCGTCAATCAACAAAGATGAACGCAAAATCTCAATGAGTTTAGATTTAGAAGGCACTTCTAGCCATACTAGCACGCGTAGTAAACCAGCGGCTGGAGCAGCTAATCGTCCAGCTAAATCAGCGACTACTAGTGCATCTAAAGATAAAGATCACAAGTCAGAGTATAAAGCTGAATCTAAAGAACATAGTAAAGAACAGTTGAAGAAAATCTCAACTCCGAAAGTTGCGACTAAGAGCTCATTACAACTAGCTCTTGAGAAGCATGCTGAAGAGCGGGATAAAGATACAACTAACGAGTAACCAGAAAGCGAAAATATATGACTGAAAAAACATTAGCGATTATTAAACCAGATGCAATTGCTAACCAACTAACTGGCTCAGTAATTAGCATGATTGAAAAAAATGGCTTTAATATCGAAGTCATGTTTAAAGCAAATTTACCAGAAGAGATGTACGAAGAATTTTATGCTGAACACCAAGGCAAACCGTTCTTTAAAAACATGGTTGATATCATGGCCTCTGGTCCAGTAGTCATCATGATTTTAGATAAAGAAAACGCCGTGGCTGATTTCCGTAAATTAATCGGTGCTACTAATCCAGCTGATGCTGCTGAAGGTACCATCAGAAAACTATATGGTAAATCAATCGACCATAACGTGATTCATGGTTCTGATTCCGTAGCATCTGCTGAAAGAGAGATTGAAATTCTCTTCGGTGGGATCAGTGAAGAAGATCTAGAATGTGACTTTGAAGAAGAAGATGAAACAGGAGATTAATCTGCTGTTTCAAATAAATAAAAAGCCCCTGGATATTCCGGGGCTTTTTATTTAAACTAAATTAAAAAATATTAAAATTAAAAACAAAAATTTATATCTAAAAAAATATATTTTAAACTGCAGCTTCAGTACCACGAATCTGCTTAGCCAACTGATCTAGAACCCCATTTACAAATTTATATGCTTCTGGCTCATCAAAATCTTTAGTTAATTCCACTGCTTCGTTAATCACCACGCTAGCTGGGATCTCAGTATGTAATAATTCCCAAATACCTAACCGTAAAATTAATTTAGTCGTCGTACCTAGACGCTCTAATTTCCAATTAGCTAATAATGGCTCTAATAATAGATCTAAAGCTGCCCGTTCTTGTAAGATCGCGGTGACCAGCTGGGCCTCTTCACCAACTGGATCGATTTTTAAATCAAAACCCCGATTAAAATTATCAATAATCGCGGCTTGTGAAATCTCATAATCATGCGCATCGAGTGCATATAATAAATGAAAAACTAAAGAGCGGAAACCACGTCGCGATAACTGTGCCATCAGCTTATACTCGTTCGATATAACTAAGATCACGGGTATCGATCTTAATTTTATCACCTTCGTTGACAAATAATGGCACTTGTAACGTTAAACCAGTTTCCAGCTTAGCTGTTTTAGTGGCACCACCCTGGGCGGTATTACCACGCACACCAGGTGGTGTATCTTTAACCTCTAAAATCATGAACATCGGCGCCGCTACGGCAATCGGTGCATCATTGAAATAGACCATGTCATAAGCTTCTTGCTCTTTTAATACGTCAATAACTTCCGAAACTTGGTCTTTAGTTAACGTAACTTGATCGTAACTATTTTGATCCATGAAATTATAATGCTGATCTTCGGCATACAAAAACTGCATTTTTTTATATTCTACGCCCGCATCTGGAAATTTTTCTTCTACGCGAAAAGTTTCTTCATAGATCGAACCAGAGATCATATTTTTCATCTTAGTTCGGACAAATGCGCCACCCTTACCAGGTTTCACATGTTGAAAATCGACCACCACATGGGGTTCCTTTTCATATAAAAATTTTGTACCTTTACGAAAATCAGAAGCTGAGATCATAAATTGCCCTTTCAGGAGAATTTCAGCAAAACTTATTACCAAAATTTGTTACTTAGAGATAATATAAATTAATTATAAAATATTTATAAAATAATACTGTGTACATTTAGTAATATAGCCTAAAAAACAGGGTTTAAAAAGTATACTCGCAACATCCCTCGATAAACTTCCAGCCGTCGCTCTGCAGAACTATGGCGGACACGGTCGGGACGAGCGAGAGATAGTCTGCCTAGAACACTATAGTTTTTAAAAAACCAGAGTTAGTAATTTTGTAACTATTTCGAAAGTTTTTCTATGTCAGAACCAAAAACTTCTAAAAAAACCGCTAATTTAGCCCACGATCCCATGGTCGCTCAAATTTTAGCGCACGAGCTGACGAGACAGCAGACCGAACTAAATTTAATCGCCTCGGAAAATTATGTCGACCCACTAGTATTAGCGGTCACCGGCTCGATCTTAACCAATAAATATGCTGAGGGCTACCCCCATAAACGTTACTATGGCGGCTGTCAATTTGCTGACCAGGTCGAAGATTTAGCGATTCAGCGCTGTAAAGAGCTATTTAAAACTGGCGCTACGCCAGTTGGGCATGTAAACGTGCAGCCCCATGCTGGCTCACAAGCTAACTTAGCCGCTTATTTTGGAATTCTAGAGCTGGGTGATACGATTCTAGGCATGGACTTAGCTGCTGGCGGACATCTAACCCAT
>DATEBN010000032.1:0-13381 GCA_035287785.1 Candidatus Babeliales bacterium | reverse complement strand
AAACTTTATTTTGAATTAATTAATGGGACTAATTTTAGTCTTGCAGCATATACTGATAATTGGCGTGAAGTTGAGCGTTTATTAACCCATAGATTGGTGGATGTAAATGCCCGCGATGAAGATGGGCAGACTGGTTTGATGATTGCCGTTAAAAATGTTAATCCAGCCATGGTAAACTGTTTATTACGATATAGAGCTGATGTACGTGCTGGTTTTAACTACAATTTATGGCATGGTGATTGCGGATTTATACCAATTATGTTTTTAATTTTGGCAGATACTGCAAATGAGTTTTATCAAGAAGCAGCAGCTATAGCAATTATTAAAGCGCTTAATAATTATGAATTAGCGTTAACTAAACGTGATATGCTTAATGGTAGCATCACAAAGACTCGCTATGCTACGCCAGGCCAATATGATCAGCAGTTTTATCAGCTAATGAGAAGTCATTTTGGTGCACCTGAGAGTGTAAGCGTACTTATAAGCTGTTATAACGCTAAATTTACGATGCCACTATTTTAAAAAGCATCTGCATGGTGGTCCTAAAATTTATCCAAGTGCCACTGAAGCAGGGGTAGAGTAGGGGCATTTGAGCTTTATTTTAGGCATGTTACGCTAGGTATAAGTTAAATAAAAGTTACGCTATAATTTTTTGGAATAGTAATTTTAAATATTTTTTAATTAACTGAATGTGAGGTTCAAAATGGTTACAATCAATAAAAATAATAAGTTTAATTTACTGTTAGCAGTAGTGACATTAAGTGCTAGTTTTTCAGCTTATAGTATGGAACAGTCGGCAGCGGTATCTCCAGCAGAGGCCCCAGTTCCAGTTCCAGCAGCTCCGGCACAACTAGTAGCAGCCCCAGAAGTTTCAGTTCCAGCAGCTCCAGCTACATTAGGCTGGCGCGCCTGGGCTAAGCAAAAAATTGGCTGGGATGCAAAGTCGCGTACTGCAGAAACGCCGGCAACAGATGCCAAAACACCTGTAGCAGATGTTAAAACCACTGTTACTGAGGTAATTAACAAATGGTCTAATAGAGATGGCGCCCTTTTGGTTGGTGCAACTTGTGCCTTGGCTTATACTGGATATCGTTTAGGTAAATGTTTGTGGAATAGTACAGCGGATCATGGTTTTATGGACAAAGTGCGTGGCAGCAATGCTAGCGAAGGTAATATAGCTCTAAGAGCAGCCTTAGTTGGCGGTGCTACAGGTGGTGTTATCTATTTAGCAGGGTCGGCAGCTGATGTCGTAAGTCAATTAGAAGCAAGGTTAGATTTACCGCCAGTGGCAACTAAAGCCTTAGGTTACGGTGTAGCTGGTACTGTTGGTTTAGTGGCGACAGTCTATGGTTATAAAGCTGTAGGTTTGTGGTGGGATAACTGGAAGTTCTATAATTTATTAATTTCAAGTCATACAGTAGATCCACAATATCCATGCAGTAAATTTAGATGGTCAGGTTCATTCTGCCAATCTAGAGAGGGATGGAAAACGCCATTTGATTTAGAAAATATTAAAACGTCTAATAAATCTAGCGCGCAACAAGCAATGATCAATGCTGTTATAAATAGCAAAGATGGATTTATAATTGATTATGCTGTTGGTAAAATATCGCCAGCCAATGCGTTTTTTAACAGTTTTGCAAAACCAGCGCAATTAAATACGCTTAAAGCTGCGCTTATGGCTGAAAAACAAGAATTAGCTACTTTTTTAAATCAAGGCAGAAATAGCACTTTAAAACAGGAAATACTTCAAACAGTTAACGCTGCTAGTTCTCTTAATATCAGTTCGCTTGAAGATTTAAAGCGTGTAAGTGCTGATATCATAAGTAGTTTGACTAGTACTTATGCAGAACGTTATAAAGCTGAAAAAGCGTGCACCGATATCTATACTAGAGCATATTGCCAGTATGTTTATTGGGAAGCTACTAAAGCTTATGCCCGCGCTTGTGTTTTACTACAGATTGTTGATGATAGTCCGGTAGTTAGTGGTATTGGATCTACTAGTGTAGTTGGTGGAGCTGCAGCGGCTGCAGCCGCTGCAGCTAGCACTACGGTGGTAGTTGTTCCTGGCGGTCACTAATAAATAAACTTGATTAACAACAGGTTATAACCTCTAAACGGGCTGGCTTAAACTCCAGCCCGTTCTCGTTAATATAATTTTACTAGCTCAAATAGTAGTTTTAAGTTTTAAAATTTTAATCTTCACTTTCTGAGCCAGTTTTTGGTGTCGATTTAGACGGTCAATTAAGTTTTGCGAAAAGTGAGCTTCGCGTAAAGCTTGGTAATTATTAATATCTTTAAAAATCTTATGAATACTAGTTTCATGCACTTTGCCATAACCTTGGGCGTAGTGACGTGCTTCGATGCACAAGTTATTTTCAACGTCAGAGATAATCATGATATGTGCTGGTAGCCAAATTAGATCGCCGTTGGCAATCTGATCTTCAGGTTGTAACGGCTCTAAATTTTGTAAAATTGTAAATGTATTTTTATAAAAATAGGGGATCCCGCTAGCTTGCGCAGCCCGTAAGATTAAACCCGCACAATCAAAACCATTATAGGGCTGAGTGTGGCAAGTGGGATATTCAAAATAACGGCGTGGTTTAGCATGTGGTCGATGTTTAGCGCGCACAGTTTTAAGCTGAAAATAGGGATCAGTACAGAGTGTCGTATAGCTGCAGCCGCCCCAGACATACGGGATAAATGGTGCGATAGGACGGGGCTGAATATAGCGTTTAATGACCGTAGTTTTAGAATTACTTGCAGCTGCTGTTTTTTTGGATTTGCTACCGTGGGTACTATTATTTTTGCTGTTATTAGACTTAGTTTTAGTCTGAGCAGTTGGTTTTAGTTTGGGAGTGCCAGAGTTGGTGGGGTTAGTTAATTCTTCGATGGTAAATGGCCCTGATGATAATTGTACAGGGTGATTGATCCATTGTTTTAAAATAGTTACAAATAGTTCTCGATGTTGCTGATGATCAAAATCAAGTAGATCTGCACTAAGCTTTAAACAGAGCTTTTGATCGATTTGATCTACAATAACTTTATTTAAGTTGGGATCGTAAATATAAACTTGGTGGTGTGTAATAAGCTTATTTTCACTATTGCTAAGATTAGTTTCCGGTGTACTAGCTAGATTGTCAGTACTGTGCTGAATATCGGGTGTTGTGATAGCACTACTATTATAATTATCTGGCACTAAAATAAAGCGGGTTCCGGCAGAATAGATTTGGTCTGTAGCAGAGCTGTGATATGGTGCGATTAAAGTTACAACTTGTTCATTATATAAAGAGTTAGGCTGGGTAAAATCGATGGGTGCGGGAATATGTGCTTGTTGAGCTCCTAGCTCACTTAGTAATCGTAAATTGTGCATATCGGTCCAGTATTGTGCTTGTTTAGCTTGATTTTGACTAGTTTGAAAAAAACAGTTTTTAACGGTAACTAAGACTTGTTGATTTTCCGTACGTACAATATCGACAATCTCGTTAAATAGACCTTGATGAATTCTCGGACATGAAATAGCGTCATCGCCGACTTTCACGGGGCAAATGGGAATCTTTTGACTTGGTGTAATTGGCAAATAAGTAAAATCGATCACCGGCTTAATAATTACCGCTAATTCTGCTGGTAGAATTTGGTTTGATATTAAGATTATTATTAATAATTTTAAATTTTTAAGTTTCACAGGATTCTCCAGGTCGACGATTGCTTCTAGGTTTACTATAATGCGCTCATTAGAATTTTGAAATATAAAGTTAGGAGCATGATATGAAATTGCAATTTAAAAATTGGTTTAAGCGACTAATCTTAGGAGCTAGTTTAGTTGTTAGTGCAATTAGTGGGGCTAGTAATAGTGTCGCAGAGCAGCCAGCCTGGAGTTGGTGTTACGGTAAAAAATTAACAGCGGAGCAAGCACAGCAGTTTGCCGATAAATCAGAATTAATCTTTTCGAAAACTAATTTAGCTCATTTTACGCAATTAATTTTTTCTTTTAATGCGCATCGACCAACGCAGGGGTACTTTAGATTTTCAGTGCAGGGACATTATCTTAGCACTAATGCTAGCACTAAACAGTGGAGTGATTGGCACAAGATGATCGATTGGGGTACCTATGTGCAGCGTTCGCATCGGGTGCAGCATGATCCTAAGTTCTCCTATGAGCATGTGCGTTTTGAAGCTAAACCAGGGCAATATTTTGATGGCTTTAGGATTAAAATTTCGGCGCATAATGGCGCGAGTTTGGCTGATCTAAGACATATAGGAGTGTGTGTTTCTAATTTAAATTTATTTAAAGCAGAGTCATCCCAGGTGGGAGATCGTTTGCCAACGGTTAAAATTTTAAATGTGCCGCTGCAATCACAAATGAGTTTAGATCATAAAGATGGTGAACGTGCTTGTTCACCGACGGCTACTTCTATGCAAGTCGCTTATCTAGCTAAAACTGAGCCAGAAACTTTAAAATTTTTAGCTAAATCTTATGATATGGGATTAGAAACCTATGGCAGTTGGCCATTTAGTGTAGCACGCGCTTACGAAATTTATCCTTTTGCGACTTATCGAGTTTTACGCTTACGTAATTTTGCCGATTTACATGCCTATCTTAAAGCACGCCTGCCAGTAGTAGTTAGTGTACGTGGTCCAATCTATGGTGCCCCAAAACCATACAGCAGTGGCCATTTAATGTTAGTAACAGGCTGGGACCGGCAAAATAAATTAGTGTTGGTAAATGACCCAGCCATGCCCTGTAATCGTAAAGTAGCTCGTAGTTATCGACTACGTGATTTCTTGCCAGCTTGGGAGAAATCTAGACGCTTAGCATATGTGGCCGAGTTAGATTAATCTTAGCTAGCTTAATTTTTGATATACAAAAAAGCTTAAATTTTGTATGTTGCGCTTAATTATTTTGAAATTTTTAATTTTATTTTTAATTGCCGGAGTTTTAGGATTATGAAAGCCAAAAAAATTTGTTTAAGTTTAATTTTAATTAGCAGTTTTAATTCACCAATCGCGGCTTTGAGTTTGCCCGAAATTGCACAACCAGTTTTAGCGTTAAAAGCATTAGTAGATTTAGCAAAGCTGAAAGAAGATTTTAAAAAATATTACACTAAAACATCGGCTGTGAAAAAAGTTGAGCAAGCTGAACCAGTGCATGCTAGTTGCAGTTTAGATGCAAATTCAGTAGTCAGTGCGACTGTTGGTGCTTGTGATTTAGCAATCGATACAGCTGCGTTATTAGCAGCGACTTATTTATTGTACCATTCTTTTAATAGTGCTTTACAACCCAAGATTTAAATCAGATTTAAAATTTAGATCTTTAGAGAGTTACTTTTTTTAAGAATCTGTGGGTGCAATAATTGCTTTGTATCGCAAGATTTTTAAAAATTTCGTAACTTTCTTGATTTTTTTTTTCAATAATTTGTAAATTATCTACAGCTTTGCAGCTGGTGTAGGGATAGGTGGGTAAAAGGTGGTGGGGGTAGGGTGACAAAGTATTACTTATATTTAATGGGCCTACTCTGGCTATCTGGATTACAGGCCAATTTAACAGTCGACCGATTTTTTGAACATCTCGGACAAAAAACTGATAAGTTGGTTTTTTATTTGCATGGTATGCCTAAAATTGAGCATATTATTATGCCATTACGGGATGAGCCGGAACATTATCGCACCGAGCGTTTTATTTTTCATAAATTACATTTTGCTAATGATCAGATTCGCAAGCTCTTATTGCATGCGAATAGTTATTATCATAATGGGCATCATCAGTGTTATAAATTAAAATTTAAGCAGCTTGAAAATAGTTTAGAGTTAATTTTGATTTATGATTTAAGACAAGTGCACTGTGTGCAATATCAAAGCTTTAAAGCAATTAGTGGTTTTGATGGGCTAGTAATTCAGATTAATCATAAATTAGTTAGCTCTGAAAATTTAGCTTGCCAAAATAAGTTATTAAATCCCAAAATTACGATTGCTTTAGATTATGGACATGGTGGTGTTGATCAAGGTGCGATCGGATTAAGTGCCCAGCCAGAGAAAATTATCACGCGTCAGGTAGGCTTTAAATTAAAAAAACTGCTAATAGATTTGGGTTATAATATTATTGAAACTTGTCCAGATGACCTTAAAATGGATTTAGATGAACGGACTGCTTTAATTAATTTTGTAACTGAACCAATTGATTGCTTAATCTCGCTCCATGCTAATCATGCGGCTAATCCAGAGGCCATGGGTCTGGAAATTTTTTTCAGCGGCAATCAGTTATTTAAAACTGTCACACAAAGTAGTTTAACTGAGCTTTGTGAATTAAATGCCGTTGGTGCAACTAGTAAAAAATTAGCTGATGCGGTACACGCAGCAGTCTTGGATAAAATTAACTCTAAAATTTGGGACAAAATAACTGATAGTTATAATTTAAAAGATCGTAAAGTACGTTGCTCAGCCGCCCAAATTTTGATGGGGGTAGAATGTCCAGCAATCTTAATTGAACTGGGTTATTTATCTAATCTTCAAGAAGCTAAAAAATTAAACGAACCAGAATATCAAGAATTATTAGCGCAGGGGATTGCTCAGGGTATTATCAGATATCTAGCTAGCTAAATATTTTTTGCTCTTTAACTTTTGATCAATCTGCTCAAGTAATTCCAAAGCAGCTTGATGTTCGGGTATTTGCCCAATTAATTCCGTAATAGTTTTGCGTGCTAATTCCCATTCGCCCATTTCCATTAATGTGATCGTTAAATAATAGTAAGCATCGATATAGTCTGTGGCAATTTTAATCGCACTATTAAAAGCATGAGCTGCTTTGTTAAAAGCTTGGCGATTTAGATTTAAAAGTCCAATATTAAACCAAGCGACTTCGGGTGATAAATAATGTTTATTATTAATTAGCTGTTGCCAGACTTTTTCGGCTTGATCAAGTTTGTGCATATTGACTAATAAACAGGCATAATTATTTAAAGCATCAGTTTGTAAAGTTTCGGGATAACTTTTATCTTTAATTATTTTTTCAAAAAGTGTTAAACTCTCTGCATATTCTTTAGTTTGATATAATAAAGTAGCTTTAAAAATTAGGGCCCGAGGAATCACTTGTTCATTGAGTGATTTTTCTAATAGATCTAAAGCTTCACGGGGATTTTTTTCCGCAGCTTCTAGCGCTTGATGATAATAATTATTGGCTAAGTTACTACGATTTTTTTTAGCTGAACAACCAGTTAAAATGCAGCTTAAAAATAATAAAATTTGTGGAAATTTGGTTTTCATGTTCACATCTAGTAAATGGCCGGTTACATTAGATCATATAATTTTAGATCTTGAAATTTAATAACAAGTAATTACATAACAAATTTTAACGCATAAATCGAGTCAGTGAGTAAAGTTTTGTGTTAAATGCCATTTGGGAAGAATTTTTAAACATCGCCAAAGATGAAGCTGGTAGCCGAGTGGTAGAGACCTGGTTAAGAGCTTTATCGATTGTGAATTGGGATGCACGGCAAAAAACTATTTTTTTACGGGCACCCAATAATTTTGTTAAAGATTGGGTTAAAGCGCACTATTTGGAGTTGCTAGGCTTGAATTTGGGTAGATTATTAAATGTGCAGGATCTAAAAGTAGTCTTAACTAACTTAGAACAGTTAGAGCAGCCTGAGCTAAATGTAGATAATTTATCTGAAACTATCATTCGCAATCACAGTATTAATAATATTACTAATAATCACAGTAGTAATCATAAAACTAAAGCTCCTAAGTCTAGTGATACTAAAAATAGTTACGCTAAAAATAATTATAGTGGCCCCAGTATCGCTGCTACTAGCTCTAATAATATTAGCACTAGTAGTGTTGTAGCGCTTAGTAATCATAACAGTATTACGCCGGCTAAAGTTGTGCGCAAACGCATCGATCATAGCCAGTTAGCCCAAGCACAGCGGGGTACACCAGTCAATAGTGCGTATAGATTCGATAACTTTATTATTGGGCCAAATAATACTTTGGCACATGCTGCAGCTCAAGCCGTGGCGCACCAGCAGGGCGAGCTGTATAATCCACTATTTATTTATGGTAATTCTGGTTTGGGCAAGACCCATTTACTACATGCCATTGGTAATGAGCTTAAAATTCATAATCCGCAGATTTCAGTTCTATACCAGACAACTGACAGATTTGTATCAGAATTTATTAGTGCGATTAGATTTAATAAAGTATTCGCTTTTAAAGAGAAATATCGCGCGATCGATGTACTACTAGTAGACGATATTCAGTTTATTTCTAATAAAGATCAGACCCAGGAAGCGTTTTTTCATATTTTTAATGCGCTTTATGAAGCGCGCAAACAGATTATTTTAACTAGTGATACTTATCCTAGCGATATGACCGGTTTGACTGATAGATTACGTTCTCGTTTAGAGTGGGGTTTAATTACCGATATTCATGGGCCAGCGCTGGAAATTAAAATTGCGATTTTAAAGAAAAAGGCGGAGCAGCACCATGAATTATTGTCAGATGAGATTGCTGGTTTTATTGCTTCCAAAGAAGTTGCTAATATTCGGGAGCTCGAGGGGATTTTAGTACGGGTCCTAGCGTTTGCGAATTTAACAGATCAGCAATTGTCGCTAGAGTTAGCGCAAAAAGTATTAGGCTCGCTAGCGCAGAAAACAGTTGTCATGCCCACAACACTGGAACGTATAGTGAGTTTGGTAGGTAAATATTTTGCGCATGATTTAACTGTTTTACGTTCAGATCATCGCGGTAAAGACGTGGTATTTGCGCGTCAAGTAGCCATGTACGTGATGAAGCAGCTGACTGATAAGTCGTTACGTGAAATCGGTTTATATTTAAATCGTAGAGATCATACTACGGTATCGCATGCGATCGATAAAATCTCGGCCAGGCTTAAAAACGACTCTCAGTTACAGCAGCAGCTAGATCAATTAATGCACGAAATTAATACTTAAATCGTGCATATTACCAAATAGTCTTATTGCACCCGTGATAACAGATGACAACTGCAGCGCAGATTAGTATAGCTTCGCCTAGTGATGGCCCAGGGCTAGGGCTTGTTGGTGATCTGGCGCGATTAGAGTACGGGGATGTAGGGGGCGCATGGTATACTGGAACAGTACTAATTGGGCTAGCTCTAACAGTAGTTGGTATCGGTGGTTGGGTATAACTAGTAGGAGCTGCAGTAGTTATGACAGGCCTAAAAACAATTTCGGGGCTAATTGCATGACCTGCTGTAGTTGCAGGTGGTGTGCCAATTCTGAAGGTGGGACTTGTGCGAGGTGGCATGGTGGTGAATGCTTGATCAGAGCTGCTGATTGAGTCACTTGAAGCTGTAATTTGTGCCAGGGTAGCTAGTGACTTAACGCTACGCGTTAGTTTGGTAGCAGTAGGGCTAGCGACGCTAAAAGCTGATCCAGAACGCGATATGGCAATTAATTTAAAATTGGACCATAGATGTATTAGAATTGTAGTTAAGATATTAATTAATAATAGCTTACGCACTTCTGCAGTCTCTTTACCCCTAATAGTGACTTTATAGTGTTTAAGCTATTTTATAACAGCAGCATTTTGCAAGAATTTAGTGATTTCAGGCAGCTTAATTGATGAATCAGTACTTATATCTTGGCTAATTTTTCAAACACGGGTGCATATTTATCCATAATTTTTTTACCAGAGCGCTCTAAATCTTTATTTGAGATGGTTTTAATTGCGCCTGCTATGGTAATAAATATTCCGTTGTTTTCTAGTGAAATTTCAAGTTTAGTATTATCGTCGATATTTAACTTTTTAAGTACAGCTTTATCAATTACCAAAGCTAGTTCGTTATCGTGTTTAATTAATTTTTTAAATTTTTCAGCCATCTTATTTATCCCGTAATTTATTATTTTTAATTTTTAACTTAAGAGTACTATACAAGTAAATTGGCTGATATTTCAACAGTAAAGCAGTATCAGCGAATCAATGGTTTAGGATCATGCACTAGAGCTGTAGAAAGTCTGGTAGCCGCGGGCCTAGGTTCTGCTGCCGGTAGATCTGGTAGATATTGATAGCAGTCTGCGATATCATCGACTAATTCCAACCAATATGCACCGGAACGATGATCATAATTTAGAGGATTATAATTTGCATTTCTGCTTGGGTTTGAACCAAATGTTTTATCAAGTGCATTGCCTGTCAACAGATAATTAGCAATATTTAGGGGGTTTGCGACAACTCAAAACAGCTAAAATATCTGCTCGTTTCTCTAAAAATTTTTCACATTTTTCTGTGGTGCTATGCTGGCTGTCAACACAATTATTTTTTTTCCTAAAAATTTCCCGAATGATCTCATCATGAAATAATGCATGTACTCCTTCATGTCCTATAATGTAATCTCCACAATCAGACCGGAGATACTCTTCTTTAATGCTGATGCTGCAGGTTTGGATATCATCGGCTTTGATCGCACACAAACCAATAACGCCTGGTATAGCACTATATTTTTCTGGCATTGAAACGGGATTTTGCAGCGCCTTTTGCGCTAGTTCGCTATCTAATTCTTTCAAGACAGATAAAAGTATTTTACGTTTACTGGTGACACCATATTGAGTTAATAACGTATGAACTCTGTTTTCATCAGTATTGGTCATGGCAAAATTAGCATCTGCCAATTTTAGTTTTTCTTCAGGATTATTAGAGCGAACTTGCTGATAAAAAGCTAAAATTTCTGGGCTGTCAGTGTTTATGTCTTTCTCGCTTAGCTTAGCTTCGTTTAACAGCTGCTCGAATTCAGCCTTTAATTTTTTGGACCACTTGGCATAAACTAGCTCAAATTTAGCGGCATTAAATAGTGCGGGATAATCTTCAGCGCGGTTAGATGGGCCATATAAAGGTTGCAACTTTGGGTGAGTTTTTGTGATCGTGGGTTCTTTAGCAGTAATTAATATTCCAGCTAGATTCACTAAACTGATTGTTAAATAGCTTACCCATAGTTTTTTAAACATAATATAGTATTTTACTTTTCGATCTTACTTAAATTTTATTATTTTGCGATTGGGGTGCGCTTATAACTCCTTATTTATAGTGCTTATATTATCAAAACCTGAACTTAAATACAAAATTTGGGCCATGCTACTTAATTTGGAAGTGTCCAAGAGATGCGGCTAGAATAAGCCCTGCAGATCACGAAAATTATATTAAGAGGGTTATCTTCTGGACAAATTTGCAATTGGATTATAAATTTGGACATCATCTATCTTTAGGAGAATAATAAAATGCTTAAAAGAATGTTAGAGCCAAGTCTTAAATTATCAGCATCGGAATATCCCATTGTCGCTATTTTAGGGCCTAGGCAATCAGGTAAAACAACATTAGCTATTCATACATTTCCACAACATAACTATGTTTCTTTGGAAGATTTAGATGTGCGAGAGCATGCGCTTAGGGATCCTCGTGATTTTCTAGAGATATATAGAAATTCATACGGCATGATTATAGCTGAAGCGCAACATGTACCTAGTTTGTTTTCTTATTTACAAACAATTGTTGATAGAGAAAAAAAACGGGGTTTTTTTATATTAACTGGTTCGCAAAATTTCTCTTTAAATGCATCGATTACCCAGTCTTTGGCTGGTCGAATATCTATTCTGACGCTTTTGCCATTGTCTATTGAAGAATTAAAAAACAATCAATCGTTGCCGGCAACGATTGAAAGTACAATGTTTCAGGGTTTGTATCCTAGTATTTATGCTAATGATCAGCTGCCGCAACCTAGGTCCGCGCAGTGGTATACTAATTATATTCGTAGTTATATCGAAAAAGATGTGCGACAAATTAAAAATGTTACTAATTTGTCAGATTTTCAAAGATTTATGCAGTTGTGTGCTGCTCGTACTGGTCAAATTTTAAACTTGTCTTCAATTTCAATTGAATGTGGTATCACAGTCAATACGGCTAAGGCTTGGTTATCAGTTTTAGAGGCTAGTTACATTATATATTTATTGCAGCCCCACTCTGGTGGCTTTAAAAAACGAATTGTTAAAGCGCCTAAGTTATTTTTTTTCGATACAGGAATTGTTTGCGCTTTATTAAAATTAGATACAATCGAAAAAGTTGTACTAGAAAGCACAATTAAGGGAAACATTTTTGAATCGATGATCGTAACTGAAATTGTGAAGTCTTATTATAATAGTGATCGAGCGCCGCATGTTTATTTTTGGCGTGATAAAACTGGACACGAAGTAGATTGCATTATTGATCAGGGCACTTATACTATACCGGTTGAAATTAAATTTAGTAAAACGATTAAACAGGATTTGTTTAAAGGTCTGGATTATTGGAATATGTTATCCGAAACTACCTTAGATAAAAAAACTATAAATCGTGGATTCTTAATTTATGGTGGCACACAGCAACAAGTTCGATCTGAAATTAATGTTATAGGCTGGCAAGACATAAATGTGCTTGCCAGCCTATTTACTAACTAGTGATTATAGCTTTAAGGGTCTAGATTACTGGAATAAATTAACTGAGACGCCAAAGCCTAACGGGTTTCTAATTTATGGCGGTATTGAAAATATGCAACTATCAAAATGTACTATTGTTGCTTGGCGGGATATCGATAAAATATTTGCTTAAGACTTAACTTGATCTTTAAACTGGTTTTTGCGCCGGGCGCGTTTATCTTGAAATAGTTTGCGATGTACAAATCTAATAGTAACGCGACTGTAAAAACCTTTATAGCTTTTGAATGGTCGCATTTGTTCGGTATCGAGACCCATCAACAAGGGGAAACTTTCAGTGTCAATAATCGCTAATTTGCCAGAACTATCTTCAATTCTAAAATTACTATAATTAGGATCAGTAGCGCATTGCAAAAAATTGCTGACTTCTAGGCACTCTCTAGGATTAGGTTTACAGTTGGCGGCACTACAGTTAATTTCTTCGGCGATTACCGCGTAAATAGCTGGTACTTCGATCGATTGCGTGCCCTGAATCCCAATATTGTGACCGGTTATTTTTAACCAGTAAGGATTTTTAGGTAACCAAAACCATTTTTTAGGTACGGTTAAGCGATCTTTCCAACGCGGATCAGCAGCTGCTTTCTCCATAATATTTTCACTATTAATTACGCGTGAAAAACCGATTGTATGTCGCACCGTGCCACTCATTGTAAAAATACCCATAGAGTAGATGCCGCGATTATAGGGCATCGTAATACTAGCTGGTTTTTCGATTAACAGTTTTACTATAAACGGATATTTTTTAAATTTAGCAACTATTAAGCCTGAGAAGCTCTTAAAATATAATTCATTGCTTTTAAGAATTATAAAATCAGTAAAATAGGTTTTAAAAACCCGCATACGCTCTTTTTTGGGTAATTTCTTAAGTTCATGTAACTCACGTA
>DATEBN010000031.1:0-8120 GCA_035287785.1 Candidatus Babeliales bacterium | reverse complement strand
AATAATCCAATTTTTGTTATCATGAAAGAATTAAATAGTTTAACCCCTTAGCTAAATGAATGCGGGGCCGTATGAAAGTTTTTCCGTTCATTTCTTAAAAATACCTGCTAGTAAAAACAACTGGCAAAAATAGGTATTTTTGTCTTATTTTTCAGCCCTAACTCTAGGGTATATAGGTATTATTTAATTTTAAGGTAAACTGATGCTTTTTAAAGCTAGTGTAATAGCATTATGCTCCATTTGGTGCATAAATAGCTATAGCCAACACTCTTTTAATGGAAATAACCAAATGAACCAAAATTATTCAGAAATAAACGTTAATTATAAAAATCATACCGCCGAAATAAAACTGGCTGGGACTTTAACATTACCTACGATGGCTGCACCTTGCCCGGCAGTAGTTTTAATTCCCGGCTATGGACCAAGTGATCGTAATGCTACTTTTGCTGGCAAACAACCATTCAAGATGATCGCAGATGACTTTGCTAGTAAGGGCATCGCTGTGTTGCGTTATGACAAGCGGGGTGTAGGTGAATCTACTGGTGACTACAACAATGCAACTAGTAGAGATTTTGCCGATGATGTCAAAGCGGGTATAGGGTATTTGAAAACAGATCCCAATATTAATCATGCGCAAATCGGTTTAGTTGGCATCAGCGAGGGTGGATTTATAGCGGCAATAGTAGCAGCTGAATCATCTGAGGTTAACTTTGTGGTATTGTTGGCTGCAGCAGTCATGTCTAAGGTAGACGATTTCGTGGCCATGAGTAGCTTACAGATGTTAGCCGATGGTGTTTCACAAGAGTTTATAGATCATGATGAAAAATTGCGCACGCAAGTCTTTACTACCATTAAACAGGCTTACTCGCCCGAGATCACTGAAAACAAGTTGCGACAGCTTGTAAATAATTATCTAGTAGAGCTAACTGAAGCTGAAATAAAAGAGGCTGAAAAAACGCCTTTTGCTTTTAAAGCCACAAATGCCGAACAGATGATTAAAACTTTTAACTCGACTTGGTATCGTTATTTTTTGAGTTGTGATCCAGCCGAATTTCTAAAACAAATCAGGGTGCCTGTTTTGGCATTAAATGGTGATTTAGATTGGATCTCAGCTCCGAGCATTACGTTTCCAATTATGGAAAAAGCGTTTATAACAGGCAACGTCAAAGACTATACTTTTATTGAAGCGCCGCACATAAATCATATGTTTCAGGTTTGTAAAACTGGCGCAATTGCAGAATATAGCACCATCAAAGAAGTGATTTCGCCGATCGTGCTTAACATTATATCCGATTGGATCAAGTCTCGCACCAAATAGTCGATATTTTAAACATCGGGGCCTGTTAGGGGCCCCGAATAAAGTAAATTGTTTTTATACACAGAATCTATTGTGAATTTTTAAATTCATTTTAGATACAAAAAAAGTTATATAGTCATATGATACTAAAGGTAATTTGGTTAAATAATTTGCTGATAACCGCAACAATCCTTGTTTCTAGTCAGGATTTATCAAGTATGGATGCAAAAAAAGATATTGTTATTTTACCTGCCACATCACAAGACAACGAATATTTAGAAAATAAATTGGTTGAATTTAATCAACAACAAGTACCCTTCGCCCAATCTGAGCCTTTCATGCAATTAAGCTTTGTTATAAAGGACGAAGAAAATGTTATACGCGGTGGCATAACAGCGGTGATCTATTGTTGGAAAATTTTATATATTAACGTTTTATGGGTTGATGAGCGGTATCGCAAGCATGGTTATGGTGCAAAATTGCTGGCAGAAATTGAACAAGCGGCATATGACCAAGGTTGCAAGCTTGCCCATCTTGATACCTTTGATTTTCAAGCCAAAGATTTTTATCTGAGACAAGGTTACGAAATCTTTGGCCAACTTGATGATTGTCCACCAGGACATGCGAAATTTTTTATGAAAAAGCATTTGCATAAAAGTGAGTTACGCTAACCAGGCCCCCAAATGGAGCGTTATTTAGGGTATTTGATAAGCAAATAAGGCTAAACAGCTAATTTGGGCTTCACCGCTTTTTAAACACAATGCTTGGCTCTTGACCTAACAATGCTGCAATGTGTGCTACGCTAGCCAAAGTTAAGTTAGCTTTGCCTTGTTGAATTCTAGTAACCTGGCGTGGATTAGAATCTAGACGCTCTACTAACTCATTAAAGCCAATCTTGTGTTTTTTCATGTAGTCATCCATGGCTTTTTTTAGACAGTTTTGCAGTGATTGTAGCGCTTTTAGTTCAAACTGAACCTGCGCGTCAATCTCTGCAATCTCTTCTTTAGTTAAAATTTTTTCTACTAGATCTTGGAAATTTTTCAACTTTACTTTTTTGGGTTTTTTATCTTTAGTTTTCATACAAAATCAACTCCATATTTTACAATCTCATTCAAACGACTATAAGCTATTTTCATATCCCGATCCTGCGTACTCTTATCTCCGGCCGCCAACAATATAATTAGATGATCTTTATAATACATATAATATACTCTGTAACCAAACCGCTTGTCGCGTAATTCAAACAGCTTGTTACCTAGCTGACGGCTGTGTGGCAGCTTTAGTTGATTATTGGCTCGCAATAATTCAATTAACTTTATGACCGCCTTTTGCTGTTCTTTAGTTAATTTCTTTAGCCAGCGCTCGATATCATTTGGCCAATATTTGATTACCCATTCGATAGCCATCCGCTAGCCTTTATTTTTAGACCAAGTATCGTTTTAAACCTAAGATCACTATACTATAGTATAGTGAAAAGTAAAGTGATCAATACGCTACAAGTGTTTAATACTTATAATTACTTATACCGCCTATTATTTAATTGTAACCAAAAATAACCCTCCATTTGGGCGGGTACAGGCCTAACCAATTTTCACAGGCAACTAATAACAACTAAACCAGCTGCTCCAATCTAAACTCCGAAAAGATCGTCTGCATGCGCTGTAACGAGATTTGGAAGACTACTTGTTTGGTTCTGAATTCGTTGATGAGGGAACGCCAACCTTCGCTCATTCTGAGCTTCGGTTGACACGGCCAATAGATGAAGCTTATTTATTAAAATAATTATCGCTGGTAAAGGCGAAGGTTGTCCTCCGTAGCTAGCGACAACGTCGCTGCAAAGGACGGACCGCAACCCCTGATGTATTACGTGTATTTAATAAAGTCTCTAACTAATCCTGAAAAAATCTATATCGGTCACACAAACAATCTAAAAGAGCGTCTGGCCACTCATAATTCTGGTGGCTCTTTATATACTAAAGCAGATCGTCCTTGGGATTTAGTTATGTTTTTAGGGTTTAAGGATAAATTAAGGGCAACAGCTTTTGAGAAATATTTAAAATCTGGCTCTGGTAGCGCATTTGCTAAGAAGAGATTCTGGTAATCTTATAACACTTATTATTCTATAACCTAGCTAAGCCTGGCTAAATCTAGCGATTTACAAGCTAATTTAGCCTTGATATACTGATTTTTGATTAGAAAAGTTAAATTAATAATATAATAGAACAAATGGAGAACCCATGAAATCTTTCAATTTATACCTGATAGTGCCGTTTTTAGCCTTAGGTTACACTAGTATCGGTGCCTGTGATAGAGAGCTTACACCAAGTCAACTAGATCGTTTAAATGTTTTAGATAAAAGACTTGGTAGTTGCATAAGAAGTGTAACTAGTCCCATAGCTATAGAGGAATGGATGTGTGGAGTTTTTGGATCATGTTCAAAACCGTATTCTTTTAATAGCTATAGGGATTCTTATAACGCTGATGACTGCAAATTTCATCATTCTTGTAAAGTAGCGGATTTGCTAAAAACAAGGTTGCTTTCTAGTGCACTAGAAGAATATAGCCAATGTGTTTCTGCCAAAGCCTATACTGATGTTATTAGCGGAGATTTAAGCGATTGTCGTAAAGTATTAGTTGAAGATATGAAGTTTAAAAAACATTCTAGTTAAGTTTAATTTATAGATTAAAACTAAAATAGTTTCTAAACCCCTCACCTAACCCGTGGGGGGCTTTGCTTAGTATCAACGCTACACGCTGACCATCGCAACTTAGCCGATGACTGGCATTTGAAACAACTTACGGCTCCCACACAAATGGTTATCTCAGCTTTACTAAAACGCGTTGCTAAATATTTATCAAACCTTTTTAATTTCATAAATTTACTGTTCAATTAATATTGATTTACAAATTTATTGCCATTACCTTAACATGATAACTATGTTGACTAACATAAGGAAAATTATGATAACACCAGAAATAATTGAAGAGGTTAAAAATCGATTAATTAATGTTTATCAACCGGAAAAAATTTATCTCTTTGGATCATATGCTTGGGGCAAACCTGATGAGGAAAGCGACTTAGACCTGTTAGTAGTAATACAAACATCTGATGAAAAAAGTCACAAACGTACTATCGTTGGCCGCCAAGCACTTTGGGATCTTAATATTGCTAAAGATTTGATGGTATATACCCAAGCTGAATTTGATGCTCGTGTCACAGATCCTGCATCACTAGTTTATAAAGTAGAACACAATGGCAAGGTGATTTATGCCAGGAGTTAACGACTGGATCATCAAGGCTACTAACGATTTACACGCTGCAAAAAAGCTTATCAAAGACGACGATATTACTCTTGATATGACAGCATATGCAACACAACAGTCTGCCGAGAAAGCTCTAAAGGCATATCTGATCTTTAAGCAACAAGTTGTTCCCAGAACGCACGATTTAGAAAAGCTATTAGTAGAGTGCATTAAACATGATTATATATTCGATCAATTGCGCTCAGAAACAAAATTTTTATCGCCATATGCTACATACACACGTTACCCAGATGACCGCTTTAATATAGATCGTCAAGAAGCCATTGAAGCAATTCACTGCGCCGAAAAAATTTTAAAATTTGTAAAAAATAACTTAGAAAAAACCCATACAAGCCCACAGCTCAATATTTTAAAGTAAAGATTTTGTGATGCTATTTGTGAAACTGAAAACAATTTGGTTTAATAATTTACTGACAATCACCATAATTCTGCTTTCTACTCAAGGTTTATTAAGTATGGATGCCAAAAAAGAGATGGTTATTATACCTGCCACGCCCCAAGACAACGAATATTTAGAAAATAAATTAGTTGAATTTAATCAACAACAAGTACCCTTCACTCAATCTGAGCCTTTCATGCAATTAAGCTTTGTTATAAAGGACGAAGAAAATGTTATACGTGGTGGCATCACAGCCGTGATCTATTGTTGGAAAATTTTATATATTAACGTTTTATGGGTTGATGAGCGGTATCGCAAGCATGGTTATGGTGCAAAATTACTGGCAGAAATTGAACAAGCAGCACATGATCAAGGCTGTAAGCTTGCTCATCTTGATACCTTTGATTTTCAAGCCAAAGATTTTTATCTGAGACATGGTTACGAAATTTTCGGACAACTTGATGATTGTCCACCAGGACATGCGAAATTTTTTATGAAAAAGCATTTGCATAAAAGTGAGCTACGCTAACCAGCCCCCAAATGGAGCGTTATTTAGGCTTACCAGGCACGTCAGACTGCACAGCTAAATTATCGCTTTTTACTAGAATCTTTTTTTCTAACTTAGCCCGTTTTTCGATAGCACTAATTTTTGCTTTACTGAAGCGTGTTGCTAAATATTTATCAAAGCTTTTTAATTTCATAATCTTAGAAAACTATTTTTTGTTCAGCGAAGACAAATCAATGGGAATAAACTTACCATTGTGCCCCACCATGAACTGATCAAACCCTAAGCTAGTTAAGACTTTATAAAAAGTCTCCATGCTATAGTTCTTCTTGGTGCCTGAGCGTAACCCCTGCACTACCGTCGGTGAAATGCCAGCAATTTTAGCTAACTTTCGCACTGACACTTCATCTTGGTCCATAATAGCTAAAATTAGTTCTGATAAAACAAATTCGCGATAACCCGCTTCAAATTTGGCCAATTCTTTGGGGCTCAGAGATTCAATAAATTTATCGTAAGTTGATTTGATTTTTTTAGTCATAATAGTCTTTCCC
Source organism: Candidatus Babeliales bacterium (assembly GCA_035287785.1). Taxonomy (GTDB): domain Bacteria; phylum Babelota; class Babeliae; order Babelales; family JABDEC01; genus CANKVQ01. The sequence goes on along the minus strand of DATEBN010000031.1, from coordinate 2,064 downwards.
TAAAACTCTTTTAACGTAATCAGCCCGCAATTTGAGCATTAGTTACCACTTCGGCCTGCTGGAATAGTGTTAACAGTTGCCGCTGTTGCAGATTTAATTGGCGTAACAGTTCCGAGCGATCACCCGCCTGGCGATGGGCAGCCGCCTGCATCTGCTGCACTACTTTCATGCAAGCCTCGGCCATCCCACCGATAAAAGTCTGCACAATTTACTGGTTTATATTTTTCCCGCCTTAAGCGCTATGTATATAGAGTTACCATTCGTAGATGTCATTTCCATCTTTGCATCTTGACCATATGAAACCAAAAATTCTGGTCTAGATATCACTTCGTATTCTCCAGCAGCATTTTTTGCTGAAATAGTACAGCGCACACGAGCCTCGGTCTCATATTCAGCAAGCAATCGCTCTTCTACTTGTATGGTATCGACCGTTTGAGTCATGACAGGTTGTTCATTGGCGCTCAACTGCATTCGCGTCGATATTATTTGCTTACTTTGAGAAGCATCCTTGACTGTTACATGCGTATCAAGCTGTACTCGCGCCAAAGCACAAGAAGAAGCGATAAGTAAACTGAATGCAAACATTCTTGGTGCACACATAAGTATTCCTTCGAAAAACATAGACTAAACTTACCACCCCATATAGTAGCGCAAAGTGATAAGTTCCGCTAGTAGCGCAAAGTGATTAGTTCCGCTTTTAAGTTGGTCTCGACAGCCGGCCAGGCCGGCTTCACCCCATTTGGGCAGGTGCAAGATCAAATCAACTTTCACAGGCAACTAATAACAACTAAATCAGCTGCTCCAATCTAAATTTCGAAAAAATCGTCTGTATGCGCTGTAACGAGATAACGAGATTTTGAAAAAAATTTTATAAACCTACCGTTTTACTATAATCAGCAGCCTGCTATGCTTTATTATATAAATTAGACCAAATAACGGGGGTTTTAGACCGTGCAATCAATATTATTTCTCACGATTCTAGCTATCTTATCAGCACCAATTTATGGCGCCCAAAATCAAACTTTTAAAATCACCAAAAATACTAAATTAATTATCGCCCAGGGCGATATTACCAAATGCCCAGTGGAATCGATAGTCAATGCTGCCAACGAACAACTACTAGGAGGTGCTGGAGTATGCGGCGCAATCTTTAACGCCGCTGGCTGGGATCAGTTACAAACAGCATGTGATCAATATCCAGCCCATAATACAGTTCGATGCCCAGTTGGCCAAGCTTGCATCACTGATAGTTTTAACCTAAAATCATCGGGGATAAAATATGTAATTCATGCTGTTGGCCCGGATTGCCGGGTGGTAAAAAATACCCAGCAGCAAGATGCGCTTTTAACTCAGTCTTATCAAAACTCTTTAATTTTAGCCGATAAAAAACAGCTTAGATCTATCGCATTTCCATTTATCAGTTCGGCGATATATGCTTTCCCCAAAGAACGAGCTGCCAACATTGCTTTAAAAGCTATCCTAGATCACATAAAAAACAGCAATACTCAAATTGATGCACTATATTTTGTATTATTTTCGCCAGCAGATTACGATCTATTTTGTCATGAGATAAAGAAATTCGTTAATGCTGAATTAGATTGACCTGGTTAGCTAACTGCGTTAAACAGGATCAAACGAATAAATTATTTTGGTGTTGATAAAAGACACAGCGCTCTCCTTGTTTGTCCTTTGTAAGTCAAACTAAGAGAGCGCTTTTTTATTTAAAAGTCAAATTAGATCGAATCTTTCAGCTGTTTGCGAAAGTCCTGGCCGGCTTTAGCTAGCGTCGATAATTGTTTAATTAGAGCTAGAGGAGTAGTGCTAGATGATAATCTTTCCTTTGCACCCATATCGTTTGAGAAACAATAACAAGTATTGACAAGAGGGATACCGCGGGGTGATTGTCCGCTAGGGCAATAATAAGGTCCTGATGCGCACGGAGTTGCAGGTTGACAAGTTTGACTATCAGGGTTGCAAGCTAAACCGGTGGCACAAGGATTATCTAAACTACTTTGGAAACAGTCTTGACCCTCCGTTATAGCCGGAAAACAATAATTAGGGTAG
>DATEBN010000030.1:0-4860 GCA_035287785.1 Candidatus Babeliales bacterium | reverse complement strand
ATGCGTAGAAGCAGAATTGAGCCTGGCACAAAAACATGGTGCTACCATTCTGACTAACACGATGGTTCATGCCATTGATATGTCACAGCAACCAGTGATTATTACCACTGCGCAAGGTGTGATTACCGCTGATCAGGTGGTGGTAACAGCAGGTCCATGGCTTTCAACATTATTTCCGGAATTTGAACAACTTTGTGCGATCTATCGACAAGTTGTAATCTGGTTCAAGTTATCAAAACAAGCTGCGCCATTATTTACTGTTGATCGGTTACCAGCATTTAAGTGGAAATTTGAGGAAGAAGAGTTAACAGAAGTTTATGGTTTCCCAATGCTTAATGCCGAAAATCCTGTACTTAAGGTTGGCATAGAAACATACAATCAAAAAATTAATATTAAAGATTATAATCCGGTAGTTGATGCACAAACAGTGCAGCAGTTATACCATAAATTTGTAGGTCACCGTATACCCATGCTTTCTGGTGAATATGAAAAAGCGGCTGCATGTATGTATACCGTTGTTGATAAATTACAATTTATTATAGATCGGCATCCACGTAATCATCAGGTGATAATTGCATCTCCTTGCTCGGGACATGGCTTTAAGCATTCCATTGCCGTAGGTGAAATTTTAGCTAATCTTTGCACCGATAAAAAACAAGCCGTTGATATCAGCGCTTTTACTATTCCAAAGGGCAAACTTTAACTATCGTAGCAATATCAAAAAACAGGGCCCACGGTTAATGTGAGCCCTGTGAATTAATTTATAAGATATTTTGCTAACTAAAACTTATTTACGATCAGCGCATTCTCGCAAAGTTTCAGCCATTTCTCGCAAAGCTTCAGCCATTTCTTTATCGATAGCTGCTACCGCTCCCGGCACATCCTGCAAGACTGTTTCTAACAACTTCGACTTACGCATCCTCGTTGCTCTATCCAGTATAGAGTTATTTAAATACTTACTATAATCATCTAGTGCTTTTTCTACCTCTATTTCTACCTCACCCAGTACTTTTGTATAGTCAGTTAGACGCTCTGACAATTTAGTTTTTTCTTCAAAATGATCGAAGCCGGCTGCACACAAACGATCTTTAAGAATTTCGCGAGCTGGCAAACTTACGGGAGAGTCCCAGTCCAAAGCTGCTAGATTAGCTATAGCGCTGCATGACATTAGAAATAAGATTAAATTTTTCATTTATTTTTCCCTAATTAATTTTTTAAATAAATATAATTAATCTCAAATATAATTAATCATAAGTTAATTCACAACCAAATATAACAGGAGTAGTAGCATGCCTTACCAGACTAATAGCGATCTACCATCAACTATTACCAACAACTTGCCCGAACATGCCCAAACGATTTTTCGTAAAGCTTTTAATCATGCGTTGGAAACATATGGCACCGAAGAGCAGGCTTTTAAAGTAGCTTGGGCCGCTGTGAAAAAAATTTATATTAAAAACGCGCAAGGTATTTGGGTAGCAAAATAGCTCGCACGTTTTGATTATTTGATTATACAAGTATTGTATTATATTATAACTACTAATCTCAAGGTAACTATATAACTTAGGTTAGAAAATCACATGTTAAATATTAAATATTTGCAACAGTTGTCACTATTAGTGATTACAGTTTTTGCTAGCACTAATCTCTTTACAGCCGAAGCTCCTGAATTTGATCAATATCCAGGCTCTGCTTATAGTAGACATCGTGCTGGTTTACATGTACCAGGTTTACATGGTAGCACGCCTATTGTTATGGGTTCCGGCGCACACCAAATCGCTGAAGATGGGGCTATGCACGAAGCAACGGTCTATGCTTCCCACTTTAATGATGATGCTGATGATGGTGCCATAGTCGCATATTTTGCTGAAGACGCTGCACGCAAACGTCATCTATTTGCCAGTCACTGTCGTTTAACAGATACGATGGCACAAATTAAAACGTTAAATTTTATTCTTAAACTTAATCGCGATAATCGTATTACTCGTAAAAACTTAGCGGTAGTCCTGCCTGGTATTTGGAAAGATGATGATGATAATTTGACCGCTGATATTAAGTATGGAGGGGAAGGGCTCGCGCTGCTGCGCCAAGTAAGTGACGCTGCAGAAACAGAACCTGTATTATCACTTTATAGCGGCGAAAGAATTGCTAGTGAAAAACGCGACGATTTCCGTGCTACATTAAGTGGTACTAAAGCTGAATGGGCATCTCGTAGTGACGGCTATGTAGTACATACAGCGCTCGATTAATTAAATTATATAGATAAAATTAAAATTATTTTTTAAAGAAAAACTTGCTTAGCTGTTTAGTCTCAGCACGCGTATCGTTAATATGAATCGCGCGATATTGTAAATTAAATAATCTTCGGATTTTATGTTTAGCCTCTGTGGCAATATCTAAACTATCAAAAAGTATAATATAAACCCGGGCTGGTCGCTCAAAGGCCCCTGGTGGAAAATACCACCTGACATGCTCCGCGGTATTTAAAATATGAGGATGCGCTGTCCGTAACAGTACATAAGCATCCGTTTTGCTTAACATGATCGCACTTTTGTGCAAAATCTTGCCATATTTACCCAACAGCTCTTCGATCTGCGGATCAGCTGCTAATGGCGTAATGGGCCACACAATCGCAATATAACTTTTGGGATTTTTTAAATAGGTCTTAATTTTGGCATAATCATGCACTGCTGACTTCGCACTTAAATTAACTGGACCAATCACACTAATAGCGCTAAATAGCGAAATTAAAATTATCAAATTATTAGCTGTTTTTTGCATAATTATACTTCACAAAAACTGAATTAAGCTTACAATTACTTAGCTTTGTTTTAGTTATACGATTTGCATAACTAACTAAATTATAATCAACAACTTTATTTTAGAAAGTTCCCACATGTTCAAAAAATTAATCCCAGCTAAAATCTTTTTTTTAATCTTAACCATTAATTTAGTAAATTTAACATATGCTAACACCAGTAAAATTCACGAAATTACGCAAATCTCAGAAATCTCCCAGTATTTAACTAATAAAAACTGTTTAGTAGTTTTTGATATCGATAACACACTGCTATTTCCGAAAACTAACCTAGGCTCTGATCAATGGTTCTCGCATATGGTTGAAGCACAAATTAAACTCGGTGTCGATACTAATACTGCCATTAAAACTGTCTTACCAATCTATTTTCATGTGCACTTTAATATCGATTTGATCCCAACTGAGTTAGATTTAACTAGCAAGTTAGCGCATATTCACAACAATTGCCATCATGCCATTTGCTTAACTTCTAGATCTTTACCAATGGTCCCAGTAACTATGGCACAGTTAGCTAAGAATAATTTAGAGTTCCCAGCAAATCCCTATGCCCATTTATTTACCAGCGCTGAACATAGTTTTGATTTGCCCCACCCGCACATGTATAAAAACAATGTCTTATTTTGCGGCTTAAACGATAAGGGCGCGGTGCTACTAGCTTACTTAGATTATATAAATTATAAGCCTGACTTAATTATATTTATTGACGATAGAGCTAAATATATCACTAATGTGAAACTAGCTGTCGAGCAACGTAAAATCGAATTTGTAGGACTACGCTATGCTGGTTGTGACCAACGTGTGCAAGATTTTGATCATGCAGTTACACAACAAGAGCTGCAAGAGTTTTTGCTTAAGTACCCCTATAATAATTAAGCGCTAGAAGCTAAAAACGCTCCAATCAACTGTCAAATAAAATCCCAATTAAAGCAGCTGGTCTAAATTTTTCCAAGCTAGAAATTGGCCACTAGTGCGAGTTTGATTATTATCACCGCCATAAATTACAGTTGCTGGAGCTGAACTATTAGTCGCTTGTTTAAACCAGTCAATCGTAGCAAAAAAACTAGCTTGTGCCGTCTCAGACGCTTTAATCTCTATGGGTAAAACTTTGCCGCCAATTTCGATAATTAAATCGATCTCGTTTTGATTGCTATCGCGAAAGAAAGTTAAATTAGCACTAATATTATGAGCCGCAAAATTTTTGATTAGATCTACAATCACTAAATTTTCAAATAAAGCACCATAAATATCCCGTTTTTCGACTAAAGTTTTGGGATCAGCGCCCATAATTACCGCTGCTAGTCCCACATCATAGAAATATAATTTGGGCGATTTAACAACCCGTTTACCTAAATTATTGTGATAAGAGGGCAAGAGAAACAAAATAAAACTGGTTTCTAATAACGCTAACCAACTTCTAGCTGTTTCTTGTGAAATGCCACAATTGGTCGCTAAATCGGAAATATTTAAGGTCGCACCAATCCGTAAAGCACATAGTTGCATAAATTTTTTAAACACTAAAATATGTTCGATATTTCTAATCGTGCGAATGTCACGTTCCACATAGGTCGAAATATAGTTAGTGTAGTACTCTGTAAAATTTATATTTACTGGGTTTAAATTTAAATTCGATTGATAAACTCTGGGATAAAAACCGCGAAATATTTGCGCTGGTAACTGTTCTAGTAAACCAGCTGTTTTTAATTCATGAATTGATAATGGCAATAACTTATAAAAATAAACTCGCCCAGCCAGTGACTCGCTAATTTTTTCATGCAAAAGAAAATTCTGCGAGCCAGATAAAATATAGTAACCCACTTTAGAATCTTGATCAGCTAGAACTTTAATTTGGGAGAATAGCGCTGGGGCGTACTGCGCTTCGTCAATAATTAACCCCTGCTCATTTTGAGCGCAATAGTGTTTTAAAAATCCCTTGGGATCGTGATTAGCAAAATCTAATAACTCAGCATCTTGCATATCGAGATAAGTATGGTTAGGAAATAACTGTTTGGCTAAAGTACTTTTGCCAGACTGGCGGGGCCCAA
>DATEBN010000029.1:0-15437 GCA_035287785.1 Candidatus Babeliales bacterium | reverse complement strand
AAAACTAAAAAAATTTTAATGGGCCTGGGCTTTGCTGAAACAGTTTTTGAGCAGCCCGTAAGCAGCTTAAGTGTCGGCTGGAAAATGCGCATCGTACTGGCTAAATTGCTATTACAAGAAGCAGATTTTTACTTATTCGACGAGCCCACGAACCACTTAGATTTAGTAGCTAAAGAATGGTTCTTAGATTTTCTGAAATCGGCCGATTTTGGCTTTGTGCTAATTTGCCACGAACGCTATTTTTTAGACGAGCTCTGTGAAAAGATTTTGGATTTAGAGTTTGGTAAAGCTACTTGGTACAATGGCAACTATTCTAACTTTGTGACTCAAAAAGAGCATAATGCGCAATTGCTAGCAGCCGCTTATGTGCAACAACAAAAAGAGCTTAAGCAAAAACAAGCGATTATCGACAAATTCAAAGCCGGCACCCGTTCCAGCACCGCGCAAAGCATGATGAAAGCGCTCGATAAAATCGAACGCATTACGATCCCACCAGCACCGAAAAGTGTGCGCTTTAGTTTTCCGCCAGTGCAATCTGCCGGTCGCATTGTCATTAAAATAGAAAAATTATCCCAAAAGTTTGATACTAAAACTGTTTTTCAAAATGTTTCGTTTGAGATCGAACGTCATAAAAAAGTGGCGATTATTGCACCCAATGGCGTTGGTAAAACGACTTTATTTAACGTGATTACCGGTGCTTTACCAACTCAACATGGTTCAGTTACCTTTGGCCATAATGTCCAATATACGATTTTTGCGCAAGATCAAAACCAGGCGCTTAACCTTAAAGATTCGATTATCGACAATTTACGTGATCTGTGTGCCAATGTACCAGAAGCTAGAATTCGCAGTTTCTTGGGTGCTTTTTTATTTACTGGTGACGACGTTGAAAAAAAGGTCGGTGTGCTGAGCGGTGGTGAAAAAAATCGCGTTGGCATGATCAATGTTTTACTGCAAAACGCTAATTTGTTATTACTGGACGAACCTACTAATCATTTAGATATTCCATCGAAAGAGATTTTATTAAAAGCGCTCCAAGAGTTTTCTGGTACAGTACTATTTGTTTCGCATGATCGTGATTTTATTAACGACTTAGCCACTGATATTATTGAGTTAACCCCCACCGGTGTGCACCACTATCAAGGTAACTACGATGCCTATGTTTATTACCGAAAAAGTTTAGAACAAGCACACGCGCCAGCTCCAGATGCTAAAAATCACAGTTCAAATAGCGCACAAAAAAATCAAACTGATGCTAATAATTCAGCTAATCACAATACTAATAATTCTAATAATTTAAAGCACTTAGAAGATAAAATTAAGAAACTGGAACGTCAGATTAGCACTATTAGCAACTTATTCTCAGATTTAGAATATGGCACTCCAGAGTTTGACCAAGCTTTAAATAAATTGGAGCCGTTACAAAAAGAGTTAGCGGCAGCTGAACGTGAATGGGAAAAGCTCCAAGCTTAAATCTCGATTATGTCCTGATCTTGTGGCTCTAGATCTAGCGGTGCACAATTTTCCCAGCCCGCATAGTCAAAGTGCCACCACTCAGTTAGATAATTCGTAAAACTATGCTCATACATGACTTGTTTTAAAATCGCACGATTTTTTATGGCTAATTCAGATATTTCCGGTCCAACATAATCAGGCGCTGCTTTAACACTAAAATCATCAAACTCAGTCGGCATAATTAACTCGATTTTAGTTTTTAGATCAATTAAAGTCACGTCTATAGCAGTACCACGTGTATGCCGCCCTAACTTGGTATAAGGGTTAGAAACATAACGTTCATCTGGGCAAATTTGCCAAAATTTAATTTGCGCTTGTCTTGGCCGAAAACCGTCCCAGATTTTAAGACCTAAATTCTTAATCGCTAGCGCTGCTTGAACTTGTTTAAGTGCCACTGCCACATCTTCTAAAACATAACAAGTCTTAAAATTATAGACCTGCTGTTTAGTAAAATTAGCTTTAGTAGCATATTTCAATTCGATTTCGATGGTGGGGATAAATTGCTTGAGATTCACTAATTTTTTAGCGTCACAAAAGTTAAATAACAACCAACTACTGGCGATTAAGATTAACTTCTTAAACATATTTGCACTCCCAAAAACTCAAACTATAATATATTTAACTATAATTCTATCGGGCTATAATTTAAAGTAACTATAATTAAATTAATTAAAAACTGGATCTATATGAAAAAATTAAACTTAATTGCGCTATTATTACTAACTAATCACTATCTATCTGCTGGGCCAGAACTCATTAAAGCATTAATGGTTGGTGCCATTCCAGTTGCTACAGGTACCGCTGTACACTATCAAAGAAGTTTAAATAACGGCACGTATGGGCATGATACCTTTCGTCCCTATACCACTGGTGTTATTAGAGGCCTAATCTCACCAGTTGTCGGTAATACCATGGTTGCCGAATTTAAATCTGTCGCTGGATTTTATAGCGATAATTTAGATCGTATTATTGATCATAAAAAACCGCATGTCACACCTAAACGCCTAGCAGCATTTGTAAAAGACGAAGCCAAAGCACAAGGCTATATGCTTGGCGCAGCAGTTTGGCCAATCATGGCGTTGCGCTTATTAATAAAAGCAACTAGAAAGTAATTTAATAAACTCATCAGACTAACCAAAAATTCTGCTATAGTAACTGTGTAAGAAGCAACCCAAAATTTACCAGTTACTATAGGAGAGTCTGGTGAAGTTACAAAATAATAATAATAATTTATCTAAAATCACTGCGGCACTACTACGCGAAAAGTTAGTCGAATTTTTAGTTTATTTAGATGTCGAAAAGAATTTATCTAGACACACTTATCGGGCTTATCAAAGCGATTTAGAACAGCTCCTAGATTTTTGGGAACAAACTAATCAAGCCAAAAAATTTGAACTGAATCTCAAACAAGCACTCGAGTTATTTTTGGTACATATGTTCAATAAAAAAATCGATAAGAATTCGATTAGCCGTAAAATTTCTTGCTTTAAATCGTTTGAAAAATTTTTACAAGCTCAAGATATTAACTTAAATATAAATTTAACTAGGCCAAAATTAAATAAGAAACTACCCATCTATTTAACCCCCCAAGAGATTAACGAGCCGTTAGATAAATTAATCACGGGTCAACAAAACTTACAAAGTAGCACCCCGCTGCGTGATTTAGCGATTTTAGAACTATTATATGCCACTGGTATGCGCTGTTCAGAATTAACTAGTATCAGATTAGCCGCTCTCGAGTTAGAACAAAAAACGGTTCGCGTAATTGGTAAAGGCAACAAAGAACGCATTGTATTGTTTGGTGATAAAGCCAAATTGAGTCTGGAAAATTATCTAAAAACCGAACGACCTAAAACTACCCGTAAGGATGCTTATTTATTTATTAATCCAGAAAGATTACCATTAGCGCCCCGCACGATTCAGAGAATAGTCGAGCGCTTTCGCAAATTATTGAAAATCCCTAGACCAATTACACCTCACAAATTACGACACTCTTTTGCAACGCACATGTTAAATTCGGGCGCTGATTTACGCGTCGTACAAGAATTATTAGGACATAAAAGTTTAAGCAGCACAGAAAAATATACCCACCTGACAACTACGGAATTAGCTGAAATGTGCCAAAATTTGCACCCGATTAATCAAATGGTGACAGATCAAGAGTGAATCTAATTTAATTTAAGTAAATTAAAATTAAATTTTAAAAAACTTTTGTATATTAAGAGCAAGCAATGGAAAATTGCTCTAAACCAAGCAAAAATAATCTCAAAAATTTAACTATTAATAAATTATGCTAGCAAATTCAGCTGATAAACAGATTGGCCAAAAATTAGATTTTTTATTAGTCAGCGTAGCTATAATTTTTGCACTAATAATTTTACGGTTATTTTATCTCCAGATTTACGCACATAGTGATCTTGCTAATCTCAGCCAACGTAATTCTTCTAGATTACAGCAAATTTATTCGCTGCGCGGTAATATCTTAGATCACAATGGCAAATTATTAGCAACGAATCGACCGGTCAAAAATCTCTGCTGGCTAGGTACAGGTAAAAAGAAATTAACCCATGAGCAAGAATTACAGATCGCGCAATTAACCAAAATTACTGGCCTAGCATTTGATCTAGAGTTAATTAAGAAAACTGAACACTATCATCGCGAAATTAAATTAATCGAAGATCTACCTTTTGCACAATTGGGTAAGCTAGAAGAATATTTCGCTGGTGATCCAAATATCTATATCGAAACTACTTTCACTAGATTTTACCCTTATGATAATTTAGCGGCCCATGTAGTAGGCTATTTAGGTGCCATAAATTTTGAAAAATTGGGCAGGATGGGCCTCGAAAAAATGTTCGAGCGCGATTTGCAGGGCCAGCATGGCAAACGCTTAGCACTGGTTAATGCTGTTGGTCGCCAGGTTTCGCAAGTCGAATTATTGCAAGCTATTCGTGGTAAAACACTAGAAACTACTATCGATTTACATCTGCAAAAATTGGCCGAAGAAACATTTCCAGCTGAGTATCGTGGCGCCATGCTCATTATGGATCCTAGTGATGGTGCCCTAAAAACTATTTTTTCACGCCCAACATTCTCACCAGAAATATTTTTAAAACCATTATCACCGCAAACTTGGCAAGAGTTGCAAATTACTAAACCATTTATAAATCGCGCCTTTAGTGCCACTTATCCACCCGCCTCGATCTTTAAATTAGTCAGCATGGCAGCAGCTTTGGAAACCCATTTAATTCAACCTGATGGCCAACTATACTGCTCTGGTTACACAACTTTTGCTAATCGTAAATATCATTGTCATGAAAATGAACATGGCCACGGCCTGCTAACTACGCGCGAAGCGATTGCACAATCTTGTAATATTCCGTTTTATCAAATCGCTCGCCAAATCTCGATCGATAAATTAGCGGAATATGCCCACAAATTTGGACTGGGAGAACCTACAGGTATTATTTTTCCGGAACAAGTTGGTCTAATTCCAACGCGTACTTGGAAAAAAACTGTTAAAAACGAACCCTGGTGGCCGGGCGAAACACTGTCGGCGGTAATTGGCCAAAGCTATTTACTAGCTACGCCAATTCAAATTATTAGATTAGTAGCGGCAGTTTTTCAGGGCTATTTAGTTAAGCCAAGATTTTTAAAATCTGAAGCTATCGAAAAAACCCCCCTAGATATTAAACCCGAAACCCTTAAGTTTCTAAAAGAAGGCATGATCTTAGCCGCTCAAGAAGGTACCGCTCGACGCTTAAATAACATTACAGATTTAGTAATTACCGCTAAAACAGGCACTGCGCAAACCAAATCGATTATGGATCGTGCTAGGCATATTCAAGGTTCAGCACGACACCATGTCTGGTTTGTTTGTCATGTACAGTATGCAGCAACAGCGCCCTTAATTATAGTAATTATAATCGAAAATACCCGTGAAGGGACACAGTTAGCCACCGCTACTGCCCATAAATTTTTAATTAAATATCGTGATATGTGTCGCGATCGCAAACAGGGTAAAAATTTTGAAGCATATTTAAAACCCACCAATTTACAATACCCAACTAATACTATCAATAGTAAGCTAGCATCTAAAAATATATAAATTTATTAGCGATCATCGGAATCGCTGCTAGGCGATAATAACCTAGAATCAGGGCTAGAAATTGTGCGCTTGGAGCCACTAGAATCAACTGCGCTAGTAGGACTAGTCGAGCCACTGCCGCTACTACTAGATCTGCCAGAACTAACAACAGTTGTTTTAAATTCAGGTTCAGGCCAAATTTTCATATAGGGTAACCGAATTGGCGCTACTTGTACTAATTCCTGCAACTCTCCCACATGTGCGATATATAGCGCTTGTAGTTGTGCATAACATCGACTAATGCGAGCTTTTTTTACCCGCTCAGCTAATAATTTTGCTGCCAGACTATTAGAATCTATGGGCGAAAATTCAGGTAATTTAGTTCTATTTGGCATAACCGTTAACGCATCTAGCTTTAAGCAGCACATACTTAATACCAAACTTAGCAAACATAAAGATTTAGACATTCAAACGCTCCGCGATAAATTTTACAAAAAAAATAGCACCGTTAAACACAGTGCTATTTTATAGCAAAAACTATCGATAATACAAAATTTTTGTTATTTAATAGATTTAGTGTAAACATTCACATGTTTAGCTAAACGACCAACTTTACGCGCAGTTGCATTAGGATGCAAAACCTTACGTTTTGCACGGGCTAACTGCGACTCTGCCGCTACAAATAATTTTTTAACAGTCTCAGCTGCCTCTTTATTTTCGATAGCTGCGAGAACTTTTTTAACTGCTGTCTTGATAGCAGAAGAACGAGCCAAATTGATCACGCGTCTTTTTTTATCTTGGCGATCACGTTTCTGGGCCGATTTAATATTTGCCATTTAAATCCCTACTTATACGATTTTTTTAACTTTACCAGCTTTAACACATTTAGCACATACTGAACCAGCATGTACTCGGTTGCCCCCATCTGCGCAAAGCGTAAATCGCATTCTATGCACATTTGGGTATACCCAGCGTTTAACTTTGTTATTTGCATGACTTACTAGGTTAGCCACTCTTGGACGTTTATCGCAAACGACGCAAATCCTTGCCATTTTTCGGTATACCTCTACAGAATTGAAGCATTTTGAAGATTCGAATTAATACTTAGATATGGTACTAAAATCTGAGCTTTTTTTCAAATTAATTAATTAATATAGCGGCACATTTGGATTACTAGGGGCTCTGAACCAGCTAAAACCTGCTGTTGCCCCCCCCAACTATGGGGTAAGTGAACCTGACGAAACTGTTTTTGAGCTGCTAAAACCAATAATTCCCCGGCTGCAAAATCCCAATTATATAATCCTTGATAAGCTACTAAATCGATCCAACCCATAGCCACATAGGCCAAATCTAGAGCTGCGCCACCAAATTTACGTAGGATAGCCCCCTCTAATTCTAGACTTAATAAATAAATCTCTCTGATATTAGTAGTAATTAAACAGTTATGAAAAATAGTAAGCTCTGCCCGATTATTAGAACTACTTTGGTTAATTACCTGTTTCTGATGATTCCAATACAGTCCCTGGCCAGAAATAGCATAAAAAAGATCTTGATGGACTGGATCATAAATTATACCTAAAACCGTTTTTTTATGTTTAGTTAGCGCGATAGAGATTGCAAAATGGGGAATTCCGCGTCGAAAGTTATTAGTTCCATCTAGTGGATCAATTATCCAACAGTACTCTGCCGCTTCTGTGCTTGATCCAGATAACAGCGAATTACTGGCTAGTTCTTCAGCGATTACTTGCGCCTGCGGCAATAATTTAGTTAAACCCGCAATTAAAATTTCCTGACTAGCTAAATCAGCTGTCGTGACAAAGTCACCTAGTGTTTTTTCCCGTTGCTGAAAATCATGTCGAAAATAGCCCATAATTGCTTGACCGGCTGATCGTACGATTGGCTCAATTTGCTTAACTAAATCCGATAAGTCTGGTGCCATAGGTTTTTCTCCCTACTCGCAGGTAAACAGTGTGCTTATTTTTAACCCAATTTACACTGTAAATCGATGGTCTTCACGGGGCGTAATCCCCAACAATTCATAAATTTCCGCTGCATAAAGCGTCTCTTTTTCTAAGAGCGCTTGTGATAACAAATCCAATTTATCACGGTTAGCGGTAATCAACTGATTTGCTCTGGCTAAGCACTGGTCCATAATTACTAGCACTTCAGCGTCAATCAGTTCAGCTGTTTTTTCAGAGAATTCAAATTCGCCATGTGCTTTACGACCGTAAATTACGTTACCAAGTTTTTCAGACATACCATAGAGACAGACCATGTTACGTACAATTTCAGTTGCAGTTCTAAAGTCGCTATAAGCACCCGTCGTTAAATCGTTAAACACTACCTGCTCTGCGACACGACCACCTAAGCACATCGCTACTTTAGCTAAGAATTCTTGCTTAGTCGCATTATGTTTCTCACCAACTGGCAGCGAATGTGTCACGCCTAACGCCCTACCCCTTGGTATAATCGTAACTTTATGCAATGGGTCACTCACTTCTGGTAATAACAGAGTTATCAAAGCATGTCCCGCTTCGTGTACGGCAGTGATTTTACGATCATTTTCAGTCAGAATAATCGATTTATTTTCTTTACCTAAAGTAACTTTATCACGCGCCTCTTCTAAATCAGCTAATGTAATATCAGTTTGATCAGTCTTAGAAGCAATTAGAGCTGCTTCGTTGATCAAGTTAGCTAAATCAGCTCCCGAAAAACCGGGTGTGCCACGCGCCACCTTTTGTAAATCGACCTCCGGCGCCATTTTAACTTTAGCGGCATGCAACTTTAAAATTTGCTCTCGACTCTTTAAATCTGGATAAGGCACTTCTACACGCCGATCAAAACGACCTGGTCTTAATAAAGCTTTATCTAGAACATCGGGACGATTAGTCGCCGCAATTACAATCACCGGATCTTTACTAGTCTCAAACCCATCCATCTCAGTTAAAAGTTGATTTAAAGTTTGCTCACGTTCATCATGACCACCGCCTAAACCACTCCCACGATGCCGACCAACCGCATCAATTTCATCAATAAAGATAATACAAGGCGCTTTTTTACGGGCCTGTTCAAATAGATCACGCACTCGGGCGGCCCCAACGCCGACAAAAACTTCGATAAAATCAGAACCGCTAATACTAAAAAATGGACAATTCGCTTCACCCGCAACAGCACGGGCTAACAAAGTTTTACCATTGCCTGGTTCGCCAATTAATAGTACACCCCTGGAGATTTTAGCGCCTAAGCGCTGATACTTAGCCGGATGTCTTAAGAAGTCTACTACATCATATAATTCTTCTTTAGCTTCTTGCGCACCAGCTACCGAATTGAAATTGTCTTTAATGGTCGAAGGCATAAACAATTTGGCCCGACTTTTACCCATCGAAAAAATGCCACCAGCGCCACCACCGGCACCATTTTTAGATTTTTGCATAAAATACCAGATCAAGCCTGGGACAACCGTGGTCAATAACATCACAAAGAACATAATATACCAGAAGCTCATGCCATTAGCTGGTTCTTCGACATTAATCTCGACCTGCTGTTTTTTTAATAATTCCCAGTTAGCAGGTGTTTCCACAATCACGGTCGCAAAACGCGCCCCATCTTTAAACTCGCCGGCAATTTCGGTACCATCTACACGTACTGCTTTAATTTTACCTTGTTCTACTTGCTCAATAAATTTAGAGTATGGAATTTGGGTTACACCATTGGTTAGGTCACCTAGCTTAGTTAGTAGCGCTAAACACAATACAAAGAACAATACCGCCAACACTAGGTTGCGCGGCCCACCAGGGTTGCCACCTTTATTACCACTGCCAAACAGCTTTTGTTTTAATTTTTTCATAGCTAACGAGAACTTTCATTAAAATAAATTAAGTTTAGAACCAAATTAAATTAAAAATTTATTACAAGTATAGCCTATATAAAGGGAATTTCCATATAGACTGGTGACCAATTAGGGAAGCTCCAGTGCTCATTAGCGGGGGTTAAATACTGTGTTTTGCTAGTTAGACAGTTATATAATCCCAAACGTGACTGGTTACCCAACTCATCTGAATAGACAATATAATTACCACAAGGCGACCAGCTGCAATTATCTTTGTCCCCTTTACTAAATGTTAATTGCTTATGGTTATTAACTAAACCATTTTGTTGTAACTGGCAAACAAATATTTGTTGTATCCCATCAACTTTTTTACAGTAAATAATTTTTTGGGTAGTTGCACAGTGGTCTGGCGACACTGCATATTTATGATCCGTAATATAATCTAAATCGCCGGTATGTAAATCATAGATCGCGATTCTAGGCATATTTTTATGATTAATAGCACAAAACAAAATCCTGTGATTATCAATAAATTTAGGTGAAAGTGCATCGATATCTGGCCCTGATATTGATTCAAACTGCGCCTTATGATTTTGATACTTATATTTACATAACCGTTCCTTACCCTGCCATGAAAGCGTTAATGCTATACTGCCATCTGGTGCAAAAGTCGGTGTTAAATTTAGGCCATCAAAATCAGCTATAATTTTATTTCTACCAGCACTATCTAAAGACATTAATCTGACATTGCGAACAGTTTGCTGAGCGTAATACAAAATTGGTTTAGTGGCATGCCAACGTGGTGCAAAATTAGCCGTTGGTGCTACAACAATTTGTTTATGGTGGTGCGTTGCACTAGAATTTGGGCCATCAGTTACATGCATAGCATAAATATGCTGTCCAAACTTGCCATTGGGTTTCGTAAATCTTTTACAAGCTGCGATTACAGTTTTAAAACAACCTACGGTACCAGTTAATTCTAACCAGATCTGCTGAGATAGCTCATGTGCTACCGTTTTTAATTTTAAATTATGATAAGCAACCTTCTTACCAGCTAACATTTTCGCATTGACTGTATCATATAAACGCCACTCGACTTCTGATTTGTCAGCGCTGCTAAAATTTAAAAAAATCGCTAACGGAAATTGTTGCTGACTTAATTTTTTTAGTTCACCAACACTGGTAATCTCTGGATGCCCTTCATGCACCTGCACACTAAACTGCCCACTCAGCTCTAAATCACGCGAAATCTGATCAGTTAAACGACTCATACGTTCATCTAATTTACCCAGCGAAATTATTACTAACGGCATCTGAGCCGCTTGATTAGCAATATTCACAGTTAAATTAAAACTATGATCAGTAGCACTGTTTTTAGCGTCTGTATTATTACTACCATTATTAGCACTAACTAAATTATTAAAATTACTAGTTACTAAAAGACTGAAAACTAAAATTATCTGTAATAGCTTGGACATTAGACTACCCCTTGGCTGTGTGATTATTTGTAAGATATAGATTTAATGCGCTTAGATTAACAGAAGCTATAATTTTTGCAGCTGTTTATAGAAATTTTACATGATTAGTTATTGTAATCATGCGAAATTGATGGCCGAACCATTCTTTTATTAACTGTGGAAGGATTCCCAAAAAGCCTATCTCTTGCGTCTTCATGCATAAGCCAAATTCTATTTAGTAAATCTTTAGCAGCTTCCCCGCGCTTTATTTTTTCTTTTTCTTCTTTCTCTAAAAAATTCCACCACATCACTCTATATTGTGAATATATATACCCCCCATCTATCCGCTCTTTCAACTCATCTGCAACTTTTATACTTTTTTCAACCAATATATCATTCATCGCTGAAAGCATAATCGTATTCTTAGGATCAACCATATGGAAACCATTTTCCCAACCATTACAAACACCTGATTCACTGGAGTCTGCATCAGCTAATACTAAACCATACCTAACTAATTTTGCTTTAGTTTCGCTATCAAATAATTCTGAATCAGAAATGGGCTCCATATCAAGATCTGCATAAATAAAATATTCATTCGGTTGTTTTTTAACCATTTCCAAAGTTGCAATTACACGTAATAGATCAGCGCGAAAATAAACAGGCAGATATGACGCAACGCATTTTGGACATTCACGCACTTTTTGTAAATCTCTAATATCTTTTAATACTACAGTTGTAAAACGCAGTTGCTGCAATTGCTCAAGCCAAATTAAATATTTAGTGTTATTGATCGCGGTAACCGTTGTTACTTGACTATCATACCAAAGATTAACGGTACGCCCAGGATTTTTTATAGCCCACTGGACAATTGGATTGATCAATTTTTCATATAGCTCGGCTCGATCTTTTGTTGGATAAATATATTTCTGATCAGCATTTAAATTACGATTAATCCACATTACATTTATAGAATATTGTTCGGAAACTGAACTATGTTTTTCAATCTCGCTCATAAGATAGGCATAAGTTACAGCTGAACCTAAACCGGCAACCATTAAAGCCGTGGTAAATTTTAAGGCCTGGGTATAATAATTTTTTAAATCAATCACCGGTACAATTGTTGATGTTATTACTGTTTTAGCACCAAGCACTCTAGCTCTTGGTGCTAATGATGAAATTGGGTTGATTTTAGGCTGTGTAAATTTTAGCGCAGATGACACTGTAACACGTGCCTTTTCAACTTGAATGGCTTTAGCTTTAGCAGCTTGTTTAATTAAAGCTATACTAATGCCAGTAGTTCGAACTATAGCCCTATTCATACTATTAATCGACAATACGCTTACAGACATACTAACCAGTAAAATAACTGGTAATATTTTGGCTAAAATTGAATTATTTTTAACTTGAAACATGACCTAACTCTCCATTAATTAGTTAATATATTTGCTTAAAACTATCTATTTAAACCTTAATATACCCTATAGTAGGAGGGGGCGCAAAAGCCTGTCCTAGTTCAATACATATGGGAACGGAGCCTCAGTTTTAATTAAGCCATAAAACTCCTCAGGGGTCAAATGGCCTAGGCCCTGGTGAGGGCGGTAGGTATTATATAATCTAACGTAATCCTGAAGATGACGCTTTAGGGAGTCGCGGTTAGGTGGGCCATCGTAAAGCCCATAACATTCATATTTAAAGGTCTCGTTAATGCGTTCTACGTTGCCATTGTACTCAGGAGACCTAGGTGGCAGCACGAAAAGCTTGATCTGGAGGGCTTCGCAGGCCTGCTCATAGCTACTCATGAACTCGGAACCACCGTCAACCTGGATAGACTTGATTTTAAAGGAAAAGCTGTCGATTACATGTTGTAAGAACAGCGCAGCATTACTACTATTAGCCAGCTTGTAAAACTGAGCCGTAGCAGTTTTGGTATAGGGACAAACAGCGCTAAAATGCTTAATAGGGCCACATCCTGGTACATCGACAGTCATATGATCCATTTGTACCAACTCACCCGGCTCGTAGCTTTTCATACCAAGTTTCCAACGTTGCGCATACCCTGTAAAAACGCGTTTTTTACGATCTTTTTTGCCATACCAAAAGCTAACTGGTAAAACTTTATTATTACGAACAAGTTTATTTATAATTCTACCAATAGTGCTTTCAGCAATACGTTTGCCATAAAATCTGCGATATAGCACGGCAATCTTAGCTTTGCCATAAACAACGTTATCTCTGCGAAGCTGCAAGATTTGTTGTTCGAGTTCTCTGCACCAGCTGCGCTGGCGCAGTCTATTGGGTCGCTTGCTTTGATTAGCTAACCCTGACAAGCCATGTTTATTATAGTTGTTTCGCCAGCGATAATAATTTGATTTAGCCATATCTAAAGCAGCTAAGACGACATCTCGATCGCAACCTTGCTCTATTAATTGTTCATATTTGTTCAGCTTGGCTAAACGATCCCAGACCTCTGGGGAATAATCTGTTTGATCTATGCCATTAATTTGGTAATATCCGTTATATATTTGTTGCATGAGAGCCTCTTTAGTTAGTTAACTGTTATCTTCTGAGGCTCTCATTGTATTCATAAAATCTACGTTTATTCAATCATGGTTCGATACAATTTCTTCTGACATCGAAATCACTCACCACGAACGCTTGATTTGTTGTATGAATTTTTACTTTAAAAAAGTTATCTATTTTTTCCCATATGTATTGAACTAGGACAAGTTATTGTTAGCGCAAATTGATAAGTTCCTATTATTCTGCAAGGCAAAAAGTTCCGGTTTTTAGGTAAACTGGGTTGTGAAAGCAACCCCAATAAAACTAAATATTTGCAAATTATCAAATTAGATAAAACTAGATCGGCTGTGAAAATCGTAATAGATACCCATCTGGATCCATTACTAAAAATTCTAAATAGCCATAAGAACTATGATTCACTTTATACCAGCTTTCTTGCAAGCCCCGCTTTAAGGGATAATTAATATTATTCAGGCGCGTGATGATCTGCTGCACATCATTAGTTTTAATTTGAAAATTAATCCCCCGACCAAAGGGATACTCTAGTACACCATTGTGCCAATCTTCGTTGTTATCTTCGACTTGTAACATTAACTGACTTTCTAAGTAAGACAGAAATACAAAATTTGGCGATCGCTGATATTCAATTTTAAAATCCAAAATATTTATATAAAAATCTAAGCTTTTTTGTAAATCTAAAACATAGAATTCTGGCACCAATGCGTTAAATTTCATAATTACTTATTTACCATAAAAAAACCGGGCCGCATATGATAAGCTGGCCGATTTTCTTTTTCATAAACAATCGGCGTACCAATGACAATTTTACAAATCTCACAATTTAATTTTGGGGCAGAAGATTTAATAAAATCATGATATTGACGAGCTTTTAAATTTTCCGGATGATGAATACGATCTAAATAGCAGCGTAATAACGGTCCTGGACCATCTTTTTGGTAACTCATGAGATATTTTTTACATTGCATACATGAGATTTTCAGCATGATTGGCGTGCCACGCTTTTTCATGTAAGCATCTTTTTTAAATTTAAATTTAGGCAAGTTTTCCATTATCACTCTTTAAAATTTAATTTTTCAATGCCGCCATAAAATTTGTATAAATATATTGCGCAATTTCTTCATCACAATCTTTTGTATTGATCAACTTTAAATCAACTAATTGATCATATTTACCGGCACCTACGTGCTCTATTTCCAATACCCCAGCTGCATATCTTAAGCCATCTTTATCACGATTATCTTGCAGTAACCTACGCTTAAGTTCCGCTAAATCAACATAATACTTACTGCTTAAACGTTAACGTATGCGACTTGCCCCAAGCTTCAGCTGGCCAGACCACTTGATTAATCGCTAATTCTACTGAAGCGTCAAAAACTAAGACCCCCGAAGATTGTTTAATATCGACCCGTTCCATCACACCAGTAGCATCGACAAATACTTCGATGACTGTTTCTAAATCACGTTTAAAGCCTAATGGTGGTCGCCAATTTTGTGATACAGCACCTCGCAAACTATCTTGCAATTGTAATAACTCTAAATCTTTGCGCCCAATGGCCAGTTCTGAATTATTATTATTAGCATTAGAGACAGTAGTATTAGTACTGTGATTATTAAGATTACTACTATTTACTGCGCTAGTTACACTCGCATTATTATCTAATTTAGTTTTATTAATAGCACTAGTTTCTGGTTTAGCTACTTGAGAATCAGCTTTTTTATTTTCAACTGGCGTAACTATCTCGCTACTATTTTTTTCAATACTCTTAGGTAGCACTGGCTCTGCGGGCTTGATTTTAGCTGGCAAAGTTTCTGGTGCTACTTCAATAGATTTAATCTTAGGTGCTGGTTTTTGGACTAACTTTAATTTATCAAGCTTAACTTTAGCACTATTTTTGCTTAGCTTAGTTTTAGTAATTTTAGGTGCTGGGGGTTTACTTAATTTATAAATTACGGGCTTAGAACTACTGTTTTTAGTTTTAATATTTTGGATCTTACTTAGACTCTG
>DATEBN010000028.1:0-3914 GCA_035287785.1 Candidatus Babeliales bacterium | reverse complement strand
TTAATACCCAAGCCAATAGTTAGATCTTTCGGCGCTGGTTCTACATGTAACAATTTTTTAAGTTTTTTGTGCTGCGCATATCTAAATGGTGCTCTACTGTCAGAATCACAAATAGTTTTATCAGCATCATATGTTAATAATATAGTGATTAATTTAGCTTGATTATGCTTGGCAGCCCAATGTAAAGCCGTACCACGCCACTGATATTTATCTTTCACAACTGCATCTGATCCCAGATCACCCACATAATCGACATCGGCCCCGCGCTCTAACCAGCGGCTAACTTTATCAAGTGGTTCACCAGTTACTACCGCCGCCAAAAATTTTTTAGAACGATACTCACGACTAGCAGCGTAATTTAAATTAAAAAAACCTAATACTAAACTTGCTACTAATAAATTAACCCAAAAAAAATTAGCTGCATCCATTAGAACTCCCATTTCAAAGTTAACCATAAAAAAGAGTCTCGCGACAGTTAAAATGCCATGAGACTCTTTTTTGTAATGTAATAGAATGAGCTTTTTTTAGTGCTTATTTAAGCGCCACAGCATTTCTTATATTTTTTCCCAGATCCACATGGGCAATCGTCATTACGGCCCACCTTGTCAACCTCGCGCTTAACCGTTTGCTTAGTACTATTGGCTGATTCTGATTCTGTAGATTTACCAGACAACATCTGCATTTGACGTAACTCTTTTTCACGCCGGGCTTCTAATTCACGAGCATTAAAATTACTTAAATTCAAGTGGAACATATGATGCACAATATCCCAACGAATATTTCGCATCATATCAGTGAACATAATAAACGCTTCTTTTTTATATTCCACTAAGGGATTTTTTTGGCCCCAGCTGCGGTAACTGATACCCTCACGCAAGTGATCAATGTTTAACATATGCTGTTTCCAAGCTGTGTCAATCGACTCTAACATTAACCACTGCTCGGCTGTTCTGATTTGATCAGTATTACCAGCATTACGGTATAGATCATATTGCTCTTGAATAAAATTTATTAAATCTGTAGTTAATTGATCATAATTAGTTTTACTTAAATTTAATTTTTCAAATTGTTCAACCGGCAACACTATAATTTTACTTAAATGTCTAACTACTTGATCAGCCTGCTCAGCTGTAATTTTACGATCTGCGCAATAATAACTTAACATATCTTCTACGGTGCCAGCGATAAAATCACGCGCTAAATCAAATGAATTTTCATCTAATTCTAATATTTCGCGCCGGTATTTATAAATTACATGACGATGACTATTTAATACATCATCGTACTCAATCACATTTCTGCGCAATTCAAAATTGTAACGCTCTAATTTTTCTTGTGCATTTTCAATTGCTCTAGAAATAGCTCGTGACTCAATCGTCTCATCTTCGGCTAAGCCAAAACGACCCAGCCCCTCCATCTGCTGTTTTAAAGTATCACCGGCAAAGACCCGAATTAAATCGTCTTCCAGTGAGATATAAAAACGGGATTCCCCTGGATCACCTTGTCGGCCAGAGCGACCACGCAACTGGTTATCAATCCGCCGACTTTCATGTCGTTCTGTACCTAAAATATACAAACCGCCAGCTTGTCGAGCCTCTTCAGTCAACTTGATATCGGTCCCACGACCAGCCATATTAGTAGCAATCGTTACTCGTCCAGCTGTGCCAGCAAATGCAACTATCTCTGCTTCACGCGCATGGTGCTTAGCATTAAGAACTTCATGTGCCACACCCGCCTGTTTTAACACTGTACTTAAAAACTCAGAGGTCTCAACTGAAATAGTACCGACTAAAACCGGCTGTCCTTTAGCTACCCGCCCCTTAATATCTTGAACTACAGTTTTATACTTACTAGCTTGCGTTAAAAAAATTAAATCTGGTTCATCAATACGTATCACTGGCACATTAGTTGGAATACTCACAACATCTAACTTATAAATATTATGAAATTCTTCAGCTTCGGTTAATGCTGTACCAGTCATACCAGCTAATTTTTTGTATAATCTAAATAGATTTTGCAAAGTAATTGACGCTAGCGTCTGGGATTCACGTTCAATTTCAACACCTTCTTTAGCCTCTAAAGCCTGATGTAATCCATCGCTATACCGTCTACCTGGCAAAACTCGTCCAGTAAACTCATCGACAATCAAAACTTCGCCGTCCACGACCATGTACTCTACATCACGGTGAAACAACGCATAAGCTTTTAGCGCTTGTGTAATATGATGCAATAGCGTGAGATTTTCTAATGAGTAAAGATTCTCAACACCTAAGGCTCGTTCAACTTTGTCATTACCTTCCTCGGTCAATTGGACTGAGCGCGCTTTTTCATCAACTTCGTAATCCTGCTCTTTTTTTAATTTTTTTACGATCGCATCTGCTTTAACATATAAATCGCTACTTTCATCCGCTGAGCCAGAAATAATTAAAGGGGTACGTGCTTCGTCAATTAAGATCGAATCGACCTCATCTACAATCGCAAAAGTTAAGTCACGCTGGACATAATCTGCTAATCTAAATTTCATATTATCGCGCAAATAATCAAAGCCAAGTTCATTATTGGTCGCATACATAATATCACTATTATAAACTTGCTTGCGCTGTTCATCATTTAACCCATGCTGTAAAATACCAACCGATAAACCTAAGTGACTATAAATCGGCATCATCCATTCAGCATCACGCCGTGCCAGATAATCATTGACCGTGACTAAATGTGCAGAGTTACCAGAAAGAGCGTTTAAATATAATGGTAGTGTCGCGGTCAGAGTTTTGCCTTCGCCGGTTTTCATTTCTGAAATTTTACCCTGGTGCAAAACTATACCACCGATTAATTGTACATCGTAGTGTCGTTGACCAAGTTTACGCTTAGAAGTTTCACGCACGACCGCAAAAGCTTCTGGCAAAATATCATCTAAAGTTTTACCAACAGCTAACTGGGCTCTAAAATAATTGGTTTTATTGGTCAGATCTTCATCAGTAAGCGCACTGATTTCTGGTTCAAAAGCATTAATTTTATCTACGATTTTCTGTAAACGTTTTAATTCTCTAGAATTGGCTGTGCCAAATACTTTTGCTAAAACAGCTGAAATCATCCGAGGTCCCCATTTTCATGGTTTTAGTAGCACCTTAGTAATTTGCAATCCAGACTCTAAGCCATCACGGCGATAAGAACAAAATTGTACATTACAAATTGTGCATAGATTAAACTTGCGATTAACATTATGCCCTAATATATCATTGAGTAGCAATAATTCATAATTATACTGAGCGAGATCGAAGAAGATCCGCTGTTTTCGCTCGACAAAACAAGCTTGTAAAATAGCTTGATCAATTAACACTGATGCTTTAAATAAATTATCCCGAAACTCTGGCTGGACTTCATAACAGCAAGCACGCGCTGCTGGGCCAAACCAAACTTGGATCTGCGATAAATCGCTACCAATTAAATTTTTAAAATCAGCCAAGGTCTTAGGCAGAATACCAGCTACCGAACCACGCCAACCAGCATGCACCACCGCTGTAATTTTCTTAACTGGATCGTAGAATACTACTGGCAAGCAATCAGCAGTTAAAATACCAATTGCTAAATCTGAAATACTAGAAATTAAGTAGTCGCCTTCAGTAATTAAGTTT
The DNA here is from genome assembly GCA_035287785.1 of Candidatus Babeliales bacterium. Classification (GTDB taxonomy): domain Bacteria; phylum Babelota; class Babeliae; order Babelales; family JABDEC01; genus CANKVQ01. Next base: position 279 of record DATEBN010000028.1, on the reverse strand, counting down.
TGAAAATTAGCTACTTGAGCTTGAGAATTAAAGTAAGTACCTAGAATACTATGGGTCTGATGTAAAAAAAGAATATTAGCGGGAAATTTATGAGCTAGTAAAGCACGGCCTTGATCAGTTAAACTAACTTGGTTTTCGTCACGCAGCTCTTTAACTTTAACTGGACTGTTAGCTTGACCACCAAAACTGATAGTTATTTTATCATGGCTTACTTCATATACATTTGACATAGAGCATGAAAATTTGGTTGCGGGGGCTGGATTCGAACCAGCGACCTTT
>DATEBN010000027.1:0-6397 GCA_035287785.1 Candidatus Babeliales bacterium | reverse complement strand
AGAGTAGATCACGGGGCACTTCTTGCACAGCTACCACACTGGCACGCTCTTGACGCGCGACACGTAATAACTGTAATAGGCCCGGAATTTTAGCTAAGATCAAATCATCGGGCAACATAACGCCAAAATATTCTTTACCAATCAAACCGCGCGCGGTCCAAATCGCATGTCCTAAGCCTAAAGGTTCTGCTTGGCGTACATAAGAAAATTGGAGACTCTCTACCAAGCGTAACCAGCCGGCAAACTGATTAGTTTTGCCAGCAGTTTGGGCATATTCGCGCCAAGCCTGGGTTTGATCAAAATAATCTTCAATCGCGCCTTTGGAGGGACCATTTACAATCAACAGATCACGTACACCAGCTGCCAGCGCTTCTTCCGCCACATAATGCACCGCTGGTTTATCTAAAAGAGGCAACATTTCTTTCGGCACAGCTTTGGCATAGGGCATAAAACGTAACCCTTGGCCAGCGGCCGGTATAATAGCTTTTAAAAGATCCATACTACTGCTCCGCTAAACTACCTAATTTCCAATAATCTAAATATATTTAAAACTGGGCTAAGAAATCTAACTTACCACTGTGCAATAAACGAATATCGTTAATCCCATATTTCAACATAACTAGCCGCGTCAATCCAAAACCAAAAGCAAAACCAGTATAGCTTTGGGGATCAATGCCACAGGCCCGTAAAACATTCGGATGCACTAAACCCGCACCCACAATTTCGATCCAACGCGTGCGTTTACAAACTGAACAACCAACCGTACAAAATGGACATAGCATATCGATCTCTAAGCCTGGCTCCACAAAAGGGAAAAAGCCCGGACGTACGCGAATATCTAAATCTTCACGCTCAAAAATCGCCCGTAAGCAAGTTTTTAGAGTGCCTAATAGATTGGCGACTGAAATATTTTTGTCGACTAATAAACCTTCGAGCTGCATAAACACAAAATCGTGCGACGCATCCGTCGCTTCATTACGATAAGCTCTACCAGCCGCGATGACAGCTACTGGTAATTCTTGTTTAGATAATTCGCGAATTTGGACTGGTGAAGTCTGAGTGCGCATTAATTGTTGGGGTAAACGCAACCAAAAAGTGTCTTGCGAGTCCCGTGCGGGATGATCGTCTGGAATATTTAAAGCAGTAAAATTATTAAACTCAGTTTCTAATTCTGGGCCTTCAGCTATTCTAAAACCCATGGAGATAAAAATATTTTCCAGCTTTTCAATTACCTGAGTGTACGGGTGCAAGCTGCCAAATTTTTGATTTTGATTGGGTAATTCACCAGTCGGATCTAAAATTAAATTTAAATTTTTATGATCTTGGGAATTGATTTTGGGATTATTACTAATTGCTTGATGATGCGCGTGTTGATTTTCGGGCTTAAGTAATAAATCTTTTTTAGCTAAAAATTCTTGTTCGCTCGTTTTTCTAAACTCTTGCAATTTGGGCCCGAATTTAATTTTATCTGCTGGATCTAAATCTTTAATTTGCTTAAGAAATTCCGGAATTAAACCCTGCCGGCTGAGAAATTTCACTCGTACTTGCTCTAAACTATCAGGCTGGATAGCCTGAGCTAACGCTTGCTGAAACTCTGCCTGTAATTGCTGTAATGCTACTAAAATGTGCGTTTTAGACATATTATTCGATCGCTTTAATATCCAAGTTTTATTTATCAGCTTGGCTATTAAACTTAGCAGAGCGAATCAGAATTAGCAATTTCGGGCACCAATGTGCTAATTAAGCTAATCACCAGGACAAGCACTATGGCTAGCCAATAGTTTAGTGCCTAAAAACGGAAATTAATTTGACAATTTGGCTGCTACAGGTACCATATCTATGCTGTTTTATTCCAAGCAGCATAACTTTTCAAATTAGCCGGGGTAGCTCAGTGGTAGAGCAGATGCCTGAAGAGCATCGTGTCGGTGGTTCAATTCCATCCCTCGGCACCACTATTTCAATCACACTCGAATTTTCTAGATTTTCTAGCCAACTGACAAATTGTAAAAAAATTTTGCCAAAATCGTAAGATCAGTGTTATATCACTTATTGAGAGTGTAAGTTGGTAGCTGAAACGATCGTGAAAATAGAAAAATTAATGAAAGAAACTGTCCAAAATAAACGTAGTCTAGCCTGGTTTAAGCTAACTGAATTTGTAATCCGTGGCGAAAAAGAGCGGGCCTTAGGAATCTATCGCCTACTAGCGCTCTCGATCGATAATAAAGCATTTGCGCAACAATTAGAGGGTGACTTACTATTAGCTTTTGATGACCCGGTAGCTGAAGAAAAATATCTCGAAGCAGCCCAGTTGTATTTAGAAGCGCAACAACCGGCCATTGCGATTGCTATCTACGAGCACTTAATTAATTTAGTTTTGTTATTGCCTGAGCAGCAATCAGAGTATAAAAAAAATAAGCTGGCTGAAATTCTTGCTAAATTAGCGCAAATCGATCAAGATCTAGCTGATAAAGTTAAAGAAACACTCATACTCGCAACATCCCTCGACTACGCTCGGGACGAGCGAGAAAAAATTTAAATTATTTATATAGAGCGTTTTAGAAATTATTACATGTCCCGAAAAATTTTAAGACCTAAATTTATTTTACTAGTTGTGCTAGTTATAGCCGCTAGTTATTTAGTATTATCACACTCACCACACGCTTCGCCAGCTAGTAAAGCACGTCTAGATAATCTTTTGTTTAAACAAAACAACTGTGTCGCGCAAGCATTATTTACCCCCCAAGATAATATCGCCCAAACTTTAATTGATCTAATCGAAAACGAAAAGAAATCGATCAAATTAGCTGTTTATTTTATTACGCATCACGAAATTGCTGTCGCACTAGTTAAAGCTAAATTAGTTAATCATGTCGATGTTCAAATTATCACCGACAGCTCGCACTTAGAAAATAGCAGCAACTGCCAAGCTTGGTATCTGCAAGAAAATGGTGTTGATCTCTTTATTTTTGACCCAACTGGTAACTATATAGATCACCCAACTGATCTGTCAGCAAAAAGTAACCCCGCTAGTCTAACTAATCTTACAGAGCCCACACCAGACCATCCGGGATTAACTAATCCTGATCTAACCAATAAGCGCTCGCTTATGCACAATAAATTTTTTATTTTTGAACAAAATTTGCACGACCAGACTTTATTGGTCACTGGCTCTTTCAACTGCACTTACTCAGCCCAGAAATATAATCAAGAAAATATTGTGATCCTAGATCTTCCCCAATTAATCCAAAAATACCATCATCAATTTGATTGGCTAAAGTCACATGCTAAACCGTTAGCATTATACGCCCAAGAAAATTTGGTTGGCAGAACTCAGGAATTCGGTAATTTTGCTAGATAGTTATAATTATAGTTTATAGCTTCGTACAAACTGATAACTCGATCTAGCCCTAATTTGAGCTGCAATTCGCTCTTGTAATCTAGAATTTTGTCGGTCATCACTAATAGGATTTGAGAAATTATAAATATATAAAACATCGGTAATAAATTTACACCTAGATACTCCACACATCTCAATCATCGGGATCATCATAGCTACATCGCAGGCCATAGCATAAAATTTATGGTTACTATCTAGAAAATCTTTTAAATTAATTTGCTTAAATAAGCCAGCATAAAATGTCCGTAAATGGCTCGTCATAAATGGCTGGTGGCGGATACGAGCCTTAGTCGATAACTTTTTATTATTACGCCCTGGCTTGCCATTGGGATAACCAGCCCATTGACCATAGGTCAACCAACAACCTCGTGTATATTCTTGCTCTAATCTTAAAAGAACTTGTTTGTGCGCTAACCAATCATCACCATCCACAGAGACCATCACCTCATCGTCGCTACAACTATGAATCGCATGATACCAATTAGACATAGCACCTTGCCTGGTATTATTATGTATGATTTTTATATCTAAATTTGAGCCAGTTTTTGACTTCCAGTTTTTAACATATTGTTCAACAGCGACACCAGTGCCATCAGTGGAACAATCATCGATATAAATTATACGATAATCAATTTGTCCGGGAATAGTTTCGAGCTCTAATACCGACTCGATATTTTTTTGCCACCACTTAATATTGTTGTACGATGGTATAATCACCACATATGATCTGGTATAAACTACCAAGTGTATAAATACAAAAGCAAAGATTAGTACTAATTTCACTAATTTTAAGTTTTTTAACACTCACTATCTCCCAAACAAAAACAGCTATCGAAAAATAAGTTCTAATTATCTTAAATCAATAGAGCTACAATTAGTGCATTTAAAATATTTACTAACGAACTACCTAGGACAGCATATAAACCCAGTTCAGTTAACCAAATGCGTTTCTCTGGCACTAAAGCACCGATCCCGCCGACTTGAATTCCAATGCAAGAAAAATTCGCAAAGCCACAGAGCGCATAAGTTAAAATTGCTTGCGCCCGTTCCGATAAATTCATTTTGACCATCTTGCCAAAAGCCACTAATTCGTTAATGGTCACCTTAGTACCCAAAAGTTCAGCTGCACTAGTCGCTTCGACACCGGTAAAACCCAATAGGTATGCAAACGGTGCAAAAATTAATCTAAATAAATAATCTAAACTTAAATCTGGCAAAACTAATCCCAAGCCCAAGTAACTAAATAAACTATTTAAAGTACTAGCACTAAAACCAATCAGTGAGTTCAACATGGCAATTAGTGAAATAAACACAATTAACATAGCAGCTACGTTTACAGCTAATGACAAGCCATCAGAAGTACCACTGAATAGTGCATCAAAGAAATTTTTAGCCGGACTTTTAAAACTTTCTAAATTACTGCCGGCAGTACTAGATTCTTCAGTCTCGGGATATAAAATTTTAGCCATCATAATTGAACCAGGCACCGACATTAGTACTGCGATTAACATATGGCCCGCTGGCACACCCATCATCGCAAAGACTGCCATGATCGCACTACTAATCGTGGCCATCCCGCTGATCATGACCACTAAAATTTCCGATTTGGTCATTTTGCTTAAGTAGCCCCTGATTAATAAGGGCGCTTCAGTCTGGCCTAAAAAACTATTCGCAATCGCACAAAGTGTTTCAGCACCAGAAGAACCCAAAATTGGTCTGATGATAAAATTAATCGCCGAAACAAAGATTTGCACAATTCCAAAATAAAATAAAATCGACATTAAAGCGCCAAAAAATATAATCACCGGTAGTACCTTAATCCCAAAAATAAAGCCCCATGGCGAATCGCAATTAGCTAAGTTACAAAATAGAAAACGGGAACCTTCATCAGCAAAAGCATAAATTTTAGCTACGCCATTAGATACCGCTGTTAGCGCAGCGTTATTTCCAGAGCCATCCCCAAATAGTTTTAGAAAAGCAAAACCGATCCCAAATTGCATCACAAAAGCATTTAAAATTAATTTATAACTAATGGATTTTTTCTTTTGTGAAAATAGAAAAGCGATTAAGAAAATTACTAAAATTCCCAGTAAACTTAAATAACGATTGTGTTCTACTAAATAAGCTGGCAAAAACATGTTTTCTATCCTGAAAATTAAGTAATAAAAAGACCAAATTTAGTAAAATATACTAAAACTTGGTCCAGTATAAACTATAATTTTCAAAATCAAAAACTTATCTTGAGTTTATTTTTTTTGGATATTCGCTGCTGCTTCAGCACGCCGCATTTCTCGATCATACTGTATCAGCGCTATAATTAATTCTTCTAAATTACCTTCCATAATAATATCCAGCTTATTAAGAGTTAAATTAACCTGATGGTCACTAACACGATTTTGGGGATAATTATAAGTACGAATCTTTTCCGAACGATCGCCAGTACCAATTAAAGATTTACGTTGCACCCGCGCTTCTTCATCTCGCACCCTATTCTGCTCAGTCACAAGTTTAGATTGTAACGCTTTCAGCGCTTTAGCTTTATTTTTATGTTGCGAACGTTCATCTTGGCAAGAAACTACAATACCGCTGGGTAAATGTGTAATGCGTACCGCTGAATCGGTAGTATTCACGTGTTGACCGCCAGCACCACTCGCGCGAAATACATCAATGCGTAAATCACTGGGATTAATTTCGACTTGCGTAGCTTCAGGCATTTCGGGTAATACAGCTACTGTAACGGTCGAAGTATGCACTCGCCCCGACCCTTCCGTAGCTGGCACACGCTGCACACGATGCACACCAGATTCGCGCTTTAGGTGCCCATAGACATTTTTACCCGTGATATTAATTACCACTTCTTTGTAGCCCTTAAGATCAGTCTGACTGGCACTCATAATTGAAACGTGCCAGTTTTTCATTAGGGCATAGTTAGAGTACATGCGCAAAAGATCGTAAGCAAACAGCGCCGCTTCTTGACCACCGGCGCCGGCTCTAATTTCT
>DATEBN010000026.1:0-2164 GCA_035287785.1 Candidatus Babeliales bacterium | reverse complement strand
TCGCGATTTCTGCGGCAAAATTAGCTAAATCATGTGGTGCTAATTTATTAGATGGCAAATCTACCCAGTTGCGCGTTTGATTGACCGCTAAGCCAATTTTAACACCGACATCTAGCGCAGCTTGATATTTTTTCGCCAAATCAGGTTTATCAAAATCAGCGCCTGTAAGCATGTAAATTAATTCATGATTTAATTTTTCACCGGTAATAAACTGGTCAAAACTATAGTCAGCCATAATACCAATCAGCACTGTTTGCTTAATCAACTCAGCCGTATCACAACCAAATAGATCAGCATCTGGTACATTACCAACTAGTGAGTGAATATTATAGTGTGCCGCTGTACGAACCACTTTAGCTACTACACGACGATATTCTTCGATAGTTAATTTATGATCTGCCTTACCCAGGCCCGCAAAAATTAAATATTTTAAGTTAGTTCCAGTTACACATGGCAATACTAAAACTTTATGGCGTTGACCCTTAAATCTTTGATCTAAAAATAGTTGCGCTAATTTAGGCAAATAAACTTGCGAAATATCGTCAAAATCGGATCCAATATCATCTTGCTCGGTTACAAAAAAAAGTCCGGCATCTGCTGATAGCGACAACAAGTCTTCAGAAACTAAATTAAATTTTAAGGACATAAGAACTTTCGCGAAATTTCATAACCGCAACATCCCTTCCCACAGTTTCATGGGGGGATATTTTTGGACAAGCGAGATAAACCAAATTTTAGGAATATTATAACGAGCTAAAAATAAAATGTCAGATTTTTATAAGATTAATTTATAATTTAAAGCCTAAACTTAGGGCCATAATATGGATAAAAGAAATCCATCCGATATGGCGTACCAAAAGCATGCAACCCACCCAAGTAAGGTTGCGGATAATAATGGGGATAGCCAGAGTTTTTAGATTTGTAAGCACTATTAGAATTTAACTTAGTTTTAGGTGAATTTAAATTTGAACTAGCTGATTTTAAATATCTTTGTTCTAATTGGCGCAATTCACGTCCCAACTGCTTTTTAATAAATTTTACAATTTGCGCTGTACTATTAAAACCTGCTAATTTTTCTGGTAATAAATTTTTCTGCTTAAATAAATAGATTACTGGCTCTAATGGACTTGTATCAACTAGCCCGTAACGTGATTTTAATAAACTTAGGTTATTTAAGCTTAGATCTACTAAAACTAAATCAATAAAATCTAACTCTAAGCTAGCCAATCTAAACTGCTCAATAACTTGATCGGTCAAACTAATTTGCTTACCCAGACTATTAGAATTTTCGACCAATAATACAGCTGTTAAAACTGGTAAATTATCACTTAAATATTCGCGCTGAATAATTTTATCGAAACTAAGCAAATCCATGGGCAGATGGTATTCTAAATCTTCGCTAGCTAAACAGACCAAGCAACCAAAATTTAGTAAATATAATAAATAGTTATAAATTTTAGCACTCATAACCTACCCCCATATCTTAAGCACTAAACATTAAGAATTCCACTAGCTGGCTCTTTTTTATATTTGCCAGAAATAATTGCCGAAACAAAATTGTTTACCATCTCTTCATAGATCGATGGTCGATGAAACACTGAATCGCAGTGTCTGCGTCCCTCAGAAATCCATAACCGTTTATAGCTAGCTGCTGCATTTTCATAAATTCTGGTAACGGCACTAACTGGCACCTTGGCATCGTTTTTACAAACTACAAAAAAACAAGGGATTTGCACTTTTTTGATCGATTCGACTGGCGAAATCGGCTTAACCAGCGTATCTACGTAAGAGCTGTCAAAATTAACTGAGAATTTCAATAACCATTTAATGATAGTTTGCACAAAAGGCTTAAAAGCATTTTTTTCAAGGTAAGTGCGACCAGGGATATCCCATTCGTAGCCAAAGACTTTAAATCTTAAAGCATCTAAACCCTGCTTAATCACATCTTCACTGGAAGAAAATGGTGTATCTAGCCACATCGCATCAAATAATTTACGTTGCGCTTGTGATTCGATCGCAGTAGCGGCACCCATCGAAAAGGCAAAGGCGATAATCGGCTTATCTTTAATACCCGGTCGAGCACGTAAATAATCTACGGCACCAAAAACGTCATAAACTTCGTCGTAGCCTAAAGTACTTTGTTGTTCATGTTTGCTTTCACCGT
>DATEBN010000025.1:0-4108 GCA_035287785.1 Candidatus Babeliales bacterium | reverse complement strand
AATTTTCCCTTATGAGTTACCCCTAGGTCCATATAGACCCCTATTTAACTATATTTTGAGTATAATTCGGGTTTTAAATAGCGCAAATGGTGGTATTTTAGGGGTAAATTCAAACCTGGTATCCCTCGACTCCACTATGTTTCGCTCCAGTCTTCGCACGATGCTTCGATGGACACGGTCGGGACGAGCGGGAGAGCAGTGTTGTACATGAGAGTTTCAGAAGAGCTCTAATATATTCTATGTGTAAACTTACCTTTGTTTTTTAACCATACAAGATCAAAATCTGGTTTGTTTTTTGACCATAGATTTTCGGATAGCGGTTGCCAGGGTGATGATTGCGTTTGGCGGAGGTCTCTTTAAAATCCAAAAAATAATCATGACAAATAGTGCAACACTAGAGTGCCGAATATTTTTGATTAAAACTCCGGATATTTTTCCGGCGACTTTCTAAAATGAGCGACCCAAGGGTTATCTTCCGCCATTTCGATATACTCCATAAATACTCCTCGCTCGAAGCCACCACGTTGGGTTTTAATACTATTTTTAACTGTGAGTAGCTCAGCTTGTGAAATATTATGACTTTGACAAAGTGCTTCGAGTACTTCGAGTGTATCAGCTAGTTCTGAGATTAACTCAGTACGATTTTCAGCGGTTACGACTTCGTGCGCTTCTTCGATGAGCTTGTTTTTTAAAGCCTGATTTAACTCTATGCCAGTTAAAATTTTATAGTGCATGATAACATCAGCGGCTGCCATACGAGCTAGAGTATTATCACGGGAGATTTTATCGCAACGAAACTTGATCATAATTACACGTCTAAGTTTTTAGCAAAGCGGCCTTCTGATTCGATAAACAGTTTACGACCTTGAATATCGTCGCCCATGAGTGTCGCAAACCAAGCGTCTGCTTCCAGCGCATCTTCGATCGTGACTTGTAATAATTGCCGTGCTTTAGGATCCATTGCTGTTTCCCATAATTGCTCAGGGTTCATTTCGCCAAGACCTTTATAGCGTTGAATGCTCATATAACTCTTAGAAATATATGGTAAGCCTTTGCGTAGATCTAAAATATTATTAATCGTTAGTGCACGGTCACGATCTTTGACGCTGAGTGTTGCAGCTGAGTTTTCGATCACTTCCAGTGGCACTAATTTGGCCAGTGTACTAGTGGTCTCTTCATGATGGAAGAAATTAGCGCTCACTTCCCAGCTCTTAGTCATCAATTTAAAGACAAAGACTGGCGTAACTGGTTTGCTAATAATATCGCCAGCTGTATCGAGCATTTGTGTTTCGGCAGATAGTGTTGCTGGCGCTTCGAGTTCATGTTCTAACTCAGAAATATCAGTTTCTAAGTCACCAGAGTTACTAAAGCTGTCGTCTAAATTACTAGAATTGTCTGAGTTGTCGTCGGCTAATAATTGCTCAGCTAGCTCGCTAATTGGCTCAGTTTGAGATTTCTTAGTTTTGAGATTAACGGGTGCTGATAAACCAGCGCGGGGCTGTTTAAGCGAAATTACATATTTGCCGAAATAGGCTTGTAGTACAGCTAATAATTGTTGATAGTCGACGGTTGTATTAGATGTGCCGATTGTAATTGGTTGCCAGTTAGTCTGCTTTAAGAATTCCAATAATCTATGACAGTTAGAACCAGAGATCTTAAAGTGCTGTGATAATTTATCTAAATACTGTTCATAAGTACTTAAATCATTAAGTAGCTTAGTCCACTCTTGTGTACTAACTGTGCGTTCACCAATCTTTAAAATAATATTTTCGTGGGCCCAGTTAAACATAAAGTTTTTAAGTTCAGTATCGTCTAGTAAATACTGCTCTGCGCGACCAATTTTAGCTTTATAAAGCGGCGGTTTAGCGATATATAAATAACCAGATTCGATTAATGGCCGCATATATCTAAAAAAGAAAGTGAGTAGCAAAATGCGAATATGTGAACCGTCGACGTCCGCGTCGGTCATTAAAACAATTTTGTGATAACGCGCTTTAGTAATTAAGAAATCTTCTTCGCCAATCCCAGTTCCTACCGCCGTAATAATGGCTCTGATTTCTTCGTTTGATAAAATTTTATCAAACCGGGCTTTCTCGACGTTTAAGATTTTACCACGTAATGGCAAAATCGCTTGGGTGTCACGATCACGGGCTTGTTTAGCAGAACCACCCGCAGAGTCACCCTCTACGATAAATAGTTCCGTTTTAGTTGGATCTTCGTTAGAACAGTCTGCTAATTTACCTGGTAAAACTGTTGATTCTAAAACAGATTTACGCCTAGTTAAATCACGGGCTTTACGGGCTGCTTCACGGGCCTGACGAGCGATATCAGCTTTTTGTAAAATTTTCTTAGCAATTTGCGGATTTTCTTCAAAGTAAGTATTTAAGAACGCAAAACACCACGAATCTACGATCCCTTTAACATCGTTGTTGCCCAACTTGTTTTTAGTTTGGCCTTCGAATTGTGGCTCTGGCACCTTCATATTAATGACCGCGACTAGGCCTTCGCGCACATCTTCACTAGAATAATTGCCACCATCTTTAACGCCCATCGTGACCGCGCGTTTATTACAAGCTTTAGTTAAAGCAGATTTAAAACCCGCGACGTGGGTCCCGCCTTCATGGGTATTAATATTATTTACAAAAGAAAATAACTGTTCACCATAACCGTCATTATACTGTAGAGCTAGTTCTAGCACATACGTATCATCAGTTTCCGTAAAATAAATAATTTCGTTAAATAACGGGATTTTTTTGGTGTTAATATTTTCTACGAACGAGACTATACCGCCCTCGAAGAAAAATTCGTTATATTTATCGCTAGACTCGTCTTTAATCGAGATCTTTAGCCCTTTATTTAAAAAGGCTAATTCGCGTAATCTCGCAGATAAAGTTTCAAAGCTGAATTTAGTGGTCTCGGTGAAGATAGCGTCGTCGGGTGAAAATTTAACATAAGTACCGCGTTTTTTAGTTTCGCCAATTACAGTTAAGCGTCCGGTTGGGATCCCAATCTGAAAGCTTTGACTGTGAATTTTGCCATTACGATAAACTTCGACCGTTAAATTTTTAGATAGGGCATTCACAACGGAGATACCAACACCGTGTAATCCACCAGAATATTTATAAGAATCTTTATCGAACTTACCGCCAGCGTGTAACTTGGTCATCACCACTTCAGTGGCAGAGACACCTTCAGTAGGGTGAATGTCGGTGGGAATACCACGGCCGTCATCTTCGACAGAGCAAGCACCATCAGTATGTAGAATCACCTGAATATTATGGCAATGTCCGGCTAATGCCTCGTCGACCGAGTTATCCACAACTTCATAAACTAGGTGGTGTAAACCTTGTGGTCCGGTAGAACCGATATACATGGCTGGGCGTTTACGTACTGCCTCTAGGCCTTCCATCACACGGATGGCACCGGCACCATATTCTTGGCTTTTTTTATCTTTCTCGTCCGACATTAAATTCTCCCTACCAGCAAGCGATTTTTCTGCTAAAATGATTGAATATTAAGCATATTAAATATTGGTAATTTTGCCAAACTTAAAACAAAAATAAAGTTCTAAACTTGAAAGCTCTAAAGTGTCACAAACCCTAGATCAAGAGCTGATGCAGCTAGCCCTACTAGAAGCCGGAAAAGCTTTGGCGCAGCAAGAAGTGCCGGTGGGCGCCGTGATCGTTGATCGTTACCATAATATCATAGCGCAAGCGCATAACTTAACGGAAACTCGCCAAAGTCAGTTAGCGCATGCTGAGATTTTAGCGATTGAGCAGGCAACGCAAAAATTGGGTGACTGGCGGCTCAATGGTTATACTATTTATGTGACATTAGAGCCGTGCGCAATGTGTATGAATTTAATTTTACTAAGTAGATTAGATGCGGTAATCTTTGGTGCTAATTCTAAATTATTTGGTTATAGCCTTGACAAGTATAACGCTTTCGAGATATATAATTGCCCGGTAGTAGTACGGTCAGGTGTTTGTAGTACAGAGTCAAGATTGCTTTTGCAAGCTTTTTTTAATTCCAAAAGGTAACAAGTTTGAGTACAGATAGAGATCCTAAAAAAGACCAAGTGCGCTTGGCAAAGGCCCGTGAAGTTTTA
>DATEBN010000024.1:0-4437 GCA_035287785.1 Candidatus Babeliales bacterium | reverse complement strand
CAATAGCTATTCAGAATTATAAACTTAATTCCCGTAAAATAAATTAAATATTACGCAGTTGTTTTTGATTACCGCTTGCTAGCATCGATATAGTCATCAAAAGTTTTACGTTTGTTTGCTGCTTCTTCGGCCGCTAGGCGCTCTGCCGTCCAACGATCTTTATGCTCTTTGACACTTTGTGTAAAAAGGTCTGTGCATTTTGAATTTAGCATTTTCTGTGTTTGGATTTTAAAAATAATTTCTTTGGCATATGGGCATGGCGGAGTAGCAGCTTTGATACATCGCGTTAAGGCAACTTCGTATTTTTCCAGTTGCTTTAACGAAGCTGGTAGCTTATCAAGATCAAGGGGGTGGGGTCTTTCTAAATAATCGCTTTCACTACACCAACTTCGCTTACAAGAGCCTTTGCTTTCTACCGATCTCTTTGCCATCCATGGGCCATCATGCGCGATCTCTCTTACTATTGTTGTAATTATCACAGCGCCATCTTCTACGGTAACAACGGGATAAAGTCGTTCCATTTTAGTTGTGACATGTCGTGCTAATTCATCACAATCAACTGCTTGCGCTGCGAAACTGTATGACGGGGCCGCTGTTATAATTAATGACCATAATAAACTTGTTTTCATAGCAAACTCTTTCTGAATATAAAAAATTAATCCAATAGCTATTCAGAATTATAAACTTAATTCCCGTAAAATAAATTAAATATTACTGTATCGAATTGTGAAGTTAACTGCTGAAATAGCAACTAAATTAGATTTTTAATCATAAAATACCTGGTTTTAGGCCTAAAACTCAGTTAAACTACTTAAATGTCTAACTTAAACACCAAATATTTAATTATCGGTACCTCGGCGGCTGGTCTAACAGCGGCATTGGAGTTGCGTAAACTAGATCCAAATGCCCAAATCACTTGTTTAACCAGCGAATCTGAGCCGCCCTATAACAAGTGCTTTTTAGTTGATTATCTAGCTGGCGAGCGGGTGCTAGATACCGTTTATTTATATACCCCAGAATTTTTAGCCCAGCAGAAAATCGAAATTTTATATAATAGTACTGTAACTGAGATTAGAGCTGAGATCCAAGAAATTCAGTTAATTTCCGGTGCGTTAATAGCTTACGATAAACTATTAATCGCGACTGGTGCGCGGGCCTGGGTACCCCCAATTTTGGGGATAGCTGAGTTATTAGCGCAAGAATTAGCTTTAAATTTTTATAATTTGCAAGATACCATTAAGTTAATGGCTAAGCTTGATACTGAGCTAGATTTGGTTATTGGAACTCAAGCTGGTAAAGTTTTAGACCCGCTAGTGCCAGTAGAACAAACTGGTGAATTATTAAAGCTTGCTAATAATATTAAGCATGTGACTGTTATTGGAGCGGGTTTAACTGGTTTAGAGTGTGCTGATGCACTTTGGCGCCGGGGTTTAAAAGTCACAGTTATTGATCAGAGCTCGCAAATTTTAAATCAGGTGTTAGATCAAGATTCAGCGCAATTTTTACAACAAAAAATTATAGCTTCTGGTACAGAGTTAGTTTTAGGTACCCAAGTTTTGGAAGTTACAGCATTAATTACACCGAAAAATAATCTTAAGATTCTGGAAAATAATCTTAAAGTCGGTGAGCTTCGAGAGTTCCCAAGTAACTCTAAGATTAAAATTACCCTGAGCTCGCAAGCTGAGATTTTTACAGATTTAATCATTTTAGCGACGGGTGTACAAGCGAATAGTATAAAAATAATCGGTGCGCAACTAAATTTAATTAAACAACAGATCCAAGTAGACCAATATTTTGCTACTAATTTACCCAATATCTGGGCAGCTGGTGACGCGATTTTAGTGCGAGATTTAGTAACTGGCGAGTTGCGAGCTAATCGGACCTGGCCAGATGCGATTTTACAGGGCAGATTGGCAGCACGTAGTATGTTTGCAGTTAAAGTTGTTAGTTTTCAAGGGTTTAAATTAAGTAAGTTAAGTATTAGTTTGCCAGAGCAACCAGCGGGCTCGACGGTTAACCTAGTTCCATATTCTGGGCAGTTAGCTTATTACAAGTCACACATGTTTAATTTAGATTTAGTGGTGTGTGGGAATTTAAATAATATTAATAAGAATAATAATAATAGTGCGACTGGGTCAATGAAAATTGGTGCGGAGGTGAATTGTGCTAATCAGGCTAGTTGGGCCAGTTATAACTATAATTTAACAGAACAGTTGCAGGGATTTATTTTAATTGGTGATATTAGCCAGGGGGCTAAATTACGTCGACAAATTGGTACTTAAGGAATCTTTAAAATGGTTAAACCAAAAATTATACTCCAGAATTTAATATTTAAAAAAAAGTTACTTAAAAAAATTTTTAAGGGTTTATTACTAAGTTGCTTGGTGATAAATTTTACCACAGCCGGTTTATTAGAGTATTTAGGTTGTCGCAGACCATCAGCTAAATCGAAGCCCAGAGATTTAGTGATTACGCCTAGTGGCTATCCTGACGCTGGGCTAGTTAGGGTGCCGGCGCGTCCTAGACCATGCTGTACTACAGCATGTCATAATCGGGTTAAGCCGCTAGTGGTAGTCACTGGTGCGACCATTGGTAGTTTGATGATCACCGAAGAAATGATGCAAAGATGGGCTGGAAAATCTTATCTTTGGCATCCCGATAATAGCGTAAATCAGTCTTCTATGTTATTTACAGCTGGTATGACCCTAATTGGCTACCTACAAGCACGCGCATATCTCACTCAACATGCTACACGGGCGCCTAAAAATAGTGTGCGGTAGTAAAAAATTAGCTATAAAAAATATTAAAATGAGGTAAGTTGTAGCAGTAAAATTTAATGAGGAGTGCGTAAGTTATGTTTAAAATAAATTTAAAAATAACTGCTAGAATCAGCTTAAGCTTAATTTTACTAGGTTATAATTATGCCGCGCAGGCCGGCTGGGGCGACTGGTGTCGTTGCTATAGTCGGGCTAGCTTAGCTGCTAGGGGTAAATTTCTTCAAGAGCAGGCTAGATTAGCGGCCGAACTAGGGTCGCCTAAATGGGGGCAAGATCCAGTTCGGCCCTTAAGAACTGGCGAGCGCCCAGATTGGGCCAAAAAGGTCTGCCGGATTCCTCGTACTCATAAGCACTGATTCAGTTTACAGCTAAAAGTACTATTTTGGGGGTATTTTATCTATAAACTAGCTTTTTAGCTGTAGCTTGACACCTACCATTTGTGCTTTATTAAAGCCCTGCTAACCTAAAATTAATAATATTTTAAGGGGAAATGGAGGTTTCCGTGTTTAACAGTATTAAAGCAAGTTTTTTAACTATTTCGCAAAAATTCACAATCAACGCTAATATTATCCAAAAATTGGTCCTAATGGGCTTAGTTTTGCTATTAGCTTGTCCGGCAGAAATTACTGCTATGGCAGGTTTTAGTAGTAAGTTATCAGGTCTATGGGGCCGGGCTACGGCTACTAAAGAGAGTCGGACAGGTACAGCAGTGGTTTTAACTGCCGTTGGTCTAGCGGCCAGTTATGGCTTATATCGTGCTTTTTCCGAATATTATGCTACTCAAGCACAAGCAGCGATAGTTACAGAACATGCAGATTTAGTTAGATCAGCTAGAGATGGTGATCATACGATATTCAGCGCATTACCTGATAGCGATCGCTTAAGTATAAGATCTAACGATGGCAATACGCTTTTGTCGTGTGCGGTGCAATCTGGCAGCTTAGAGACCATTAGGGCAATCACAGGCCATAATTTAAATCTACGCGATGCAAATGGTAAAACTGCTTTAATTTATGCCGTATTAAATGGTAACACTAGTCTAGTTAGCGCACTTTTAGAGCAAGGTGCAGATGCAAATTTTGTGGCATCTGATAATTTTACCCCATTAATGTATTTAGCGCAGGTGGCGCATAAATATGATTCTGCGGATATAATGGCGCAGCGTTTAATTATTAGTATGGCTGTCGCAGATCAGGCTGATTATGTAAATCAGTGTGCAGGTATAGCTAATGCGATGCATCTAGCGTTGCTTGCTTTTAATAATATCAGTACAAGTTTGCTTTCCAATTCGCATAGTTCAGAAATTAGATCATTAAATCAACGAAATATTATAGCATTTATTAAAATATTATTAGCGCATAATGCGAGGCTAACTGCAAAACAAATGGAACATTCAGCGGTGAAGATAGCGCAAAATGAATTAGAAATTGCACAACAAGCTAGAGCTGCTGAACAAACAGCACAGGCGCGTGCAGTTGTTAGTGATATTATTGACGGTCTTATAGATCAGGTGGTTACGGTTGGTAATGTGTCAACTGAAGGTGGCTCTGGTGAGGGCGGCGGTGTAACTGAGAGTAAGGGTGGTTTAACTGCACCACCAGAAAATACACCCGCCGAGAATTTAAAACTTTATTTTGAATTAATTAATGTGACTAATTTT
>DATEBN010000023.1:0-4702 GCA_035287785.1 Candidatus Babeliales bacterium | reverse complement strand
TACTCACCCGTCCGCCGCTGTACTCATCCCCGAAGGGACTTTCTCGCTCGACTTGCATGTGTTAAGCACGCCGCCAGCGTTCATTCTGAGCCAGGATCAAACTCTTCGTCACAAAAATTTCACAAAGAATTGTATTTAGGTTTCCGGGAATCTTTTTAAATTTTGATTCCCTGTGCATTTCAAAGAACTAATTTGAACTTTCAATATGACCTAAATTATAATGGATACTTTTAGCATGTCAAACTTATTTTTAAAAAATTCTTTCAAACAGCAATCAAATAGCTACTTAAGTGCCAACTCTAGCTTGAATACCTGCTCCAGATCGCAGATTGCTGATTTTAAACAATTATTATTTAAGACAGAATAATTAAAAATAGCACTGAGTTTTTCACGTTTAATTAAGATTTCTTGTTGCGCCAAACTAAGTCTCTGCTGTAAATCAGTTTCAGACTCAGTAGACCTAGCTCTTAAACGCTGCTCTAACGTCACTAGTTCGGTTTCGATCCAGATATATATTAGAGAATTTTTTAAAGCGACCTGATCTTTAGTAATATAATTCGCTTGTATAAAATTATAGATCGATTGCACCCCAGCTTGATCTACAATTAATATTAGCGAGCTACCAAGCTTTAATTTCTCTAAAATATCCCTAGGCGATCCATAATAGGCGCCATAGGCACAACTCCACTCTAAGAAAAAATTTTGTGCAATTTTGACCTTAAACTCTATTTCGCCTATATAATGATAATCTTGCGCCGATAGTTCACCAATTCTGGGGCTCTTAGTCGTATAAGTAATTACTCTACTAAGCTCACAGTTATAATTATCTTTAAGCTTAGTAATAATCTCACGAGTTAATGTCGTTTTTCCTGAGCCAGAAGAACCTGCCAAAATA
Organism: Candidatus Babeliales bacterium; assembly: GCA_035287785.1. Lineage (GTDB taxonomy): Bacteria > Babelota > Babeliae > Babelales > JABDEC01 > CANKVQ01. The sequence goes on along the minus strand of DATEBN010000023.1, from coordinate 3,807 downwards.
AACAACTTGCCATATGACTGAGGCCCAGATGATTCCGGTAATTTTTGAACCATAAACTTTTTCGCTATTTTAAATATATATTCGAACGCTATAATTACTATTATATTAAAAAAAATAAAACTTGGTGAAATAGATGCTAATTGATGACTTAAAAGAACGCCTGAAAAATTTAGAGCCAGATATTTTATTACTAAAAAACTATTGGGTCTCTAATCATGTGGATCAAGAGGTCGCTAAATTAGTCGAGATTAGCCAGCAGCCAGATTTCTGGAAACAGACTGAATTAGCTAAAAAACTCCAAGGTTTAAAAACACAACAAGAGAGCTATCACTCTATACTTGAGAACTACCAAGAAACTCCGGAGCTCTTAGATCTATTTGCAGACGACAATTCAGAATTGGTCAAAATCTCTCATGGGATTGCTAGATTAATCAAAGACGTAAATAAGTTCAAAATCCAAGTATTATTAAATAAGCCCGAAGATAGCTCTAATTGCTTTGTAAATATAAATTCCGGTGCCGGTGGTACCGAATCCCAAGACTGGACCAACATTGTGCTCCGCATGTATTTAAGATTTTGCGAACAAGAAAATTTCAATGCCCAGATTTTAGATTTAATACCTGGTGAAGAAGCCGGCATCAAAGGGGCGACACTCTATATCAGGGGCCAAAATGCGTTTGGGATTTTTAAAACCGAACACGGAATCCATAGGCTAGTACGTATTTCGCCTTTTGATTCTAACCAGCGCCGCCATACTTCTTTTTGCGGTGTACATGTGACACCTGAAGTACCAGATGTCGAAATTACTATCGACCCTAAAGAGCTACGTATTGATACCTACCGGGCTGGTGGCGCTGGTGGTCAACACGTCAACAAAACTGATTCTGCGGTTAGAATTACCCATTTACCAACCAATATAGTCGTGCAGTGTCAAAACGAACGCTCCCAGACTCAAAATAAAGAAGTTGCCATGAAAATGCTCATGGCTAAACTGGTCGAAAAACAAAAATCTGAACAAGAAGCCAAACTTTCTGGTGTTGAGAAAAAGAAAATTGAATGGGGCTCTCAAATTCGCTCTTATGTGCTACACCCCTATAAAATGGTTAAAGATCACAGAACCGACCTAGAATCTGCCCAACCTGACGCCGTATTAGACGGTGACCTGATGCCCTTTATCGAAGCATGCTTGGTGCAACAGGCCACCCAGAAATTATAAGTTGCAAATTATTATATTTTTTTTGAAGCTAAAATCACAGCCCCAGTTTCCAGTTGTGGCAATATATGATTTCTAATATGCGCAGCAAGCGCCAGTTTTCCGCTATTTTCGGCTATAACCATTAAATCACGATATTCGTTTGGAGTAGGAGTTCCGCGAGTAGCACCATAGGCAACCCCAAGCCCTACCATAGGGTCATCTCGTAATAATTGAAGAGTATAAGGTATAAAATGATTCACCAGAAGAATCGCCCGTTCTTCATCTTTATCTTTCTGTATAGCTTCAATCATAGTCTTAAACCCCCTAGACCTTACGGTAAATTCGGCTGCTGCCAAATTTAATACAACGCAAAAAATCACACCTGACAGTATAAATAATTTTTTCATAATAACTCTCCATAAAACATCACTCGAACCATCTTGACCATCAAGATTTATTAATTCTAGTAGTAACTATAGCCTAACGAAGAGAAAGAGCGTACGTAAATAATTCGATTATTTTTTGATACAAATAGCGATCTAGTCGAATTATCGCGAATACAAAAAAATAACTATAATAATGCGCTAAGGGCTAGCCAGAGCGATTGCGCTGCAAATACCGCCAGGCCCATAGAGGTCTAGAGCTAGCTATAGACAATTAAGTTAAATTTGTTAAATATTAATAATACTTAAGAATTGTTAACTAAACTTGCGGAGTAAAAATGAGTTCTAATAAAACTAAAATCAAAACAATTACTATTTCGCTACCAGTAGAAATGAGTCAAGATATGCAATTGGTGGCCAAAGCCGAAAATCGCACTATGAGCGAGTTGATCAGAGAGTCGTTCCGCCAATATCAAGCACAGCGAAGCTTTACTAGCTTAGTGAAAAAGGGCAAGGCGGCAGCAAAGAAAAAAAAGCTTACGCCTAAAGATTTCGGCGGGCCGTTTGAGGACTAAGTATGATTTCGGTCTGCATTGATGCCAATGTTTATATTTCGGCCATTGCTTTCGGTGGCAAGCCGGCCAAAATCGTAGAATTAGCGCTATTAAGAAAATTTGATTTAGTTACTAGTCTGCCAATTCTAGATGAAGTAAGCCGTAATCTAACTAACAAGTTGGGCTTTTCCGCCGTTGAAGTTAATCAATTTTTACGTGATATTTTAGCCATATCTAGCGTCTATGAACCAACCGGCTCAGTTAGCTATATTACACACAAACAGGATAATCTAGTTTTAGAGACAGCGTTATTAGGCAATGTCGACGTACTGGTAACCGGCGATAAAAAAGATCTTTTACCGCTGAAAAATTTCAAAGGTATTGTGATAGAGCCACCATCGGTGTTTTTATTGCGACTAGAATCATTGGGAATTATGTAGAGTCTGCGCAACCAGATGCTGTATTAGATGGTGACCTGATGCCCTTTATCTAAGCTTATCTAGTGCAACAGACGACGCAGAAATCATGACCCAACTGATTGCTGCTCTAACGCTTGCAATACCAAACGAAGTGCTTCAAGCTCCACTTGTGCTTCATCTAAGAGCTCGTTATTCCCGGCGGCAGCCGCTTCGTCCGCAATCATTTGCACTGCACCAATGCGATCTATAATGCGCTCAATCTCAAGCGTTCTTTGCTCCTCGGCAGAAATTTCAGGTTGTTTTTCAGCTCCCTGTACTACCATAGCGCTAGATAAATTTATAAGTAATAAACTAGCAATTGCAATTTTACGTCCAAATTCACAAAACTTCATGCTAACCCCCATTAGAAACTACCAAAACCAGCCTGACTGCCAGGATAAACTAAGTTTCTGGTAGTAATACTAGTCTAAATGAGAGAGAGATAGAGAGTAAACAGTCTGATTAAAATTTGTGACAAAGCCCGATCTAAAGCACTTTTTGCGATATTAAAAACTCGTACTATAACAGCGCACTAAGGGCCATCCAGAGCGATTGCGCCGCAAATACCCCTGACCAAAAAGGGAACCATTGTTCTTGGTTTTTAGTAAAGCGTGCGAATAAGCCACCAGTGATTAGTCCTAAAGACATATTTAGAGGCATAAGCAAGCCTCCTAATACGATCATGGGATTACGATCAAAATAGTGTAATAATCCACCAAAAATAACTCCTAAGAGCATAACGGTTGTATTAAAACTGCCAATATTAATTAATAATGCACGCGCCTGTGCACGCTGGGCAAATAGCTCTAGCGAGCCAAACCTAAATTGGTGACCCAAGGCCCAGAAGATAATCCCCGCGATTAAACAGCTAATAATTAGACCATATAACTGATAAGCACGTACTTTACTGGATGGTAAATTATTTAACTGCGCAATTTTACGCCCAAATAAAATATCGGCCGCTACACCACCGGAAATTTCTACAAAAGTACACAACATAGTGATCTGTATTCGATCAAGATCGAACAAAAAGAGCGCTGGCACCATTACAAAAGTAGCGAAGCGACCGAGATACGCTAACCCAATTTTACCGGCGATATTGGCAATCTGATAAGTAGCAATAAAACCTAATACTAATAAATAAATTTGAGCCATAAATGAAAATTTAAAATAAGTAAGAAAGCCGCAAATAATTAAAAAAACTAAAATTACACTAG
>DATEBN010000022.1:0-8481 GCA_035287785.1 Candidatus Babeliales bacterium | reverse complement strand
AGTAGCATCATTCAAGATTTTACGAATTTCTGGATCAGGCTCACCCCACCGAGTATTATCGCAAAATTCTAGCGCCGTTTCACCTGAGCAATCACCGGCAGTTAAATCCGCACCATGAGCCACTAATAATTTGGCTATTGTAACAAAGTCGGGTTTTTTAGATTTTTTGGAAGGACGATGATGAATAAAGCTGGATAAACCGCGCGCCCAATCACTATCTGTACCCACAATTTTGGTGTTAGTCGCTTCAAAATCACCATCATCCCGCCGCAGTTTAGTTTTCTCAACTACTTCGTGTAAAGGAGTGAAATAAGGGTAGACTGGTCTTTTTAAGTTTGGGTTAGCACCGTTAACTAGCAAAGCTTTAGTAGCTTTTACAGAACCACTAGCTACTGCTACTAAGAGCGGCGTAAATTTAGTGCCGCCTGCATAATGACCTAGATAAATACGATCATTATAATCCCAAGCTGACCTTTCGTTATTAAACTGCGATTTAAAATTGGCAATTGTAGCATTACATTCAGTTTGTGACATGCGACTACATTTAGCCATGGCGTCCCAAATATCAGTGGCTTTTGTATCAGTGTCTTTTATCTTAGTACACAGTACCAAACGATCTTTAGCATCTGCTGCTCTACAATATAGTTCACGATCACGCCAGGTCACTGCCGCAGACTCACCATCGCTGGCCGCAGTTGCCGCGCTATGTACATAACTATTAGTCAATAGCAATGTTACAGCTATTAATTTAGATTTATTAAACACGATGTAATCTTTCATTTAAACATTTACCTACTGAACAAATACCAGAAAATTTAGGGTTACAAACAACAACAAATAAATTGTAACATAATTAATTGGAATAACAATTACCCATAAATCTTGTAAACGTAAAGCTAATGGACCACTTTTTTAACTAATAACTAGCGCGTATTATAAATTTTCACAACAGCTTGAGAATATCTGCGATAAAAGCTCTTTTAAACTCAGAATACGCTAACAGCGTAGTAGCTCCTGAATTTATGGCGTCACTTTTAATCCGCTCGTAAGCTGAGCACGCTGATGGATCCTGTCGTAGAAAATCCCTAAATTTAATATTTTTTATCCAGTGCTCTTGCTCAAACAAAACAACTGCTAAATTAAAATTACACTGATCTCTACGCGTGAAATAAAGTCTGCCTGGCACATTGGCTTCGCCATGACAACTATATCCCAACGCACAGATTTGCTGTATTAACTCATTTGAAGGTGGGTAATTTCTTACCCCTACCATAATATCAATAATCGGTTTGGCGCTTAAGCCAGGCACTGCGGTAGATCCAATATGTTCAAATTCTAAATATTGTTGGCTTAGAGCCTGTTTTATTCTTAATTTTTCTTGTGAAAAAATTTTGGGCCATTGATCATTATAAGATTCAATATGCACCGGCTCATCGATATTTATCATAAAAAACCCCGAAATATCCATAAATTATTTTCAGTGAAATTATTTAGCGATAAACTTTGCATAAACTATATTGCTTAAACCCGATCTTATCATAAACTGATTTACCCAGCTCTGAAGCTAATAGAATCGCCTGTTTACAACCCTGTTGCCGCGCATCTAGTAATGGCTGATGGCTCACCGCATAACCCAACCCTTTACCACGATATTCTGGCAAAGTACCAACCCAGTGTAGACCTACCACATCTTGATGCCTAATTGTCATACTAACGGCTACTGGTTGCGTTTGATAGTAAGCGCCGTAAAATTTTAGCGATCCAGATACTGCTCGCTCAATCAGATAGTTAATAAATTTAGCAAATTCAGCTTCAGAACTAATCGTATAACTTCGCATAACTATCTCAAGCCATAACGACAAATCTGACCAGCCAATTTCGCGTACTGTAATCTCAGCGTCATAATTTACAGGCTGTACATTAACTAAATCGATGATCATTGTAGGATAAGTCACTTGATGCTGAAAGCCAGTCTGCTCTAACAACTGTATTAAGCTGCTATTAGTGTCTTCTACAAACCAACGAAATGGGATATTACCATAAAAAGCCCGAATTACGGCAATTTCAGCAATCGATGTAGCGTTAGTTCCACATACACGATTACAAAATGGCAATGTGCTGCCGCTTTGCATCGCAAAACAATGCTCTGTGGCCATATCAAATGCAGGCGCACCAAGCTCTATATACAGCAATTGCTTGAGGAATAAAAAATTTCTTAGCACAATTAACACCTGTTATTACTAACAATAATTAGTATAGTAAATAGTAAAATATCAAATATAATAACTGAAAAATAGCACTTCGTTAAACCTAATATCTAATTAATTTAGATACATATCTATGGAAAATATTTTGAAAAATTTTTTAAGATTAGAAGAATTAGCACAATTTATAGCCTGCATTTACATATTTAGTTTGCTAAATTTTAGCTGGTGGTGGTTTGCAATTTTATTATTAACACCGGACATTGGAATTTTAGGCTATTGCATTAACCCTAAGATCGGTGCATTAACTTATAATCTTTCGCACAACAAAATCACAGCTTTATTATTTTATGGTTTGGGAATTTATTTTAGCGCCGATATTTTAAAACTAATTGGCGTGATGTTATACGCTCATGCTGCCATGGATCGTACTGTAGGTTATGGCTTAAAATATAGCAATGCATTTGCACATACGCATTTAGGCACTATTAAAAAAATATTTTAGCATAAATTATACTGCTTGCTTTTTAACAACTTGTTTTTCCAACACCGCATTCAAATCTGCCACATTAGCTGGTGTTAACATTTCATGCACTGAGCGTGTGTCAATTTCGGCAGTCATAATTGGTAAATGCTGATGCTTAGCAAAATATTGCGCTAATGCGGTATACAACTAGATTCTAGTTTTACGCGTGCTCTAAGCGATCTACAAGGCTCTTTCGCGCATTCGTCTGCCGGTCCGGCATGATGATCTAAGGCGTAACTGTCACAAAGATAGCTATAATGATTCCTACCTTCAGTGCCAATGCTCGCAATGTGTCTACGGCTACGATCCGTCAGAAAGTAATATAATTTATGCTCACCCACACACTGGCACCGCTCCAATCTTAAATCTTTGCTTGCTTCAGTCAGTTGTAATTTAGCTAAACCAGCACTAATTACACGCATCGCGCCGGAATCATCCGCTGCCGATAAACTCATACAAGGTAATATTACCAGTAGCAGGTATGTAGCGCCTAAAATTTTCACGAATTTTTCCTTTAAAATCTAAAATATTTAACCGACCGCGCTGAATCATGAATTAGATTTAATTTTTAAAGCAGAATATACCAATTAGACAAAAGTGCAATTATCACTTTGTAGAAGCTACTGTTTGGGTTAAGCTAATAATCGTGAAAAGAGATATGCAACCAAATTGGCGTGATGTTATACGCTCATGCTGCCATGGATCGTACTGTAGGTTATGGCTTAAAATATAGCGATACATTTGAGCATACGCATTTAGGTACAATTAAAAAGCTGTTCTAAGATCAAGTTGTAGGCTCCCATTCCAACTCAGCATAAGCTGTACGTAAAATGGGATAATCCCTAAAATTACTATACACGCTACTTAATAAAACCGGGTCAATCTCAGCCCCTGCTGCCAACAGTTCTTTAGTAATTATAACTCTTCTTGCCAATTCTGGTCCGAATGGAGCGGCCGAATCACGAATTAATGGCCTTAATAAAAGAGCGGCCTCTGTCAGTGGCGCAACATTACCTGCATCTTTAAAATTAGGATCGGCTCCTGCCATCAGCATCATTTTTACGACTTCCGGATCATTCGATCTTACAGCCCTAATTAGGGCTGGTATCTCATTAAACAATGAATTAGGAGATGCGCCTGCATTAAGCGCTACTACAGCCATTCTAAGATAGCTTTTTTTACCTCTTAATGATTCTGCTAGTTTTTCGTCCTGATTTTTTCGTGCTTTTTCGGGTAACCTAACTCTGATCTGTGCCCTATCTTCTTTAGACTTGAGACCATAATTAGATTCTGCTATCGCCTTTAATATAGGATTATCTGTACCTAATTCTGCTACTGCTTGCTGTAAAATAGGACTATTAATTACTGCATCAGCTCCAGCTAGCAACAAAGCTTTAGTTATCTCAACCTTTAGCCTTAGATCTTTGCCCTCAGATGATGGTCTACTAGCTTGCGTAATGGCTGCAATATCAGGATCGAAATTATTTGTATTTGGATTAGCACCCGCAGCTAGCAACGCCATGACTATTTCTAAATCATTAGTACGCACTGCAAACTCTAAATCCTTAACATATCCAACTTGATGATTGGGATATGCACCGATCGCTAGCAACATTTTAACCATTTCAGTATTATGCAATTTCACGGCCAAGGACAAAGGGTGGTAGGTCATATCCCAAAATCCCCTACTTTTGGTAGCCGCTTCTTCAGTATCAGCTCCAGCATTTAATGCTGCCACAGCTGCCGCCAAATCAGAATGTTGAACCGCAGCGATCAAAGCTTGATCCACCTCTGCGCGCAACTCAGCTGACAAATTAGTTCTGATCCGCACTCGATCTATCTCTGAATTAAGACCATATTCTAATCCGGGCTCTAGTGCTACTGCAGCGGCTGTAATAACTTGATTAGCCGTAGCTATTAGTAGAATTATCGAAAAATTAGTAAGCTTGCTTTTCTTAGAGATAGCCATACTTATTGCTCCATTTATTAGTTATTATTATTAATTTACCAACCCTCAGCGCGATTCAATGCTTCGGCTTCAGCTATCAATTCATAACCGCGATAATCACTTGGCACCTCAGCCCCAAAGTCTAGCAATTTCGCCAATTTTTTAACTCTTATTTTATGTTGTTCTCGCGCTTCAAATGAGTCTGAAATTAGACTGCCGGCCTGATCCCAAATTAGCATTTTTCCAATAGCTGTAGGCTTTCTAGCACTATATTGACTCTCAGTAATATGATGCTTACGTAATAATTCACGAAATTCACTAGGACTCATAGTATCGCGCTCTAATTCAGGATTACCTTTTTTAGCTAATAATTTTTCTAAAATAGCCACTGAATTAGGCGTATCATGCGTAGCAACATAAGTTAATGCACGATCTGTATAAGCATTATCTTTCTCTTCAAATGAACTATAAAGTTTATAATTCACCAAAATATTAGCATTTGCACCATCTCTTAAAGCCGCCACTACGCCAGCAACATCATCATTCAAGATGGCTTCTTCTAGCATGAGATTGACGCCTTCGTTTTTAGCCGCTGCCACCACTAAGTAGTCACTATAATCTGCACTTTTTAAATTGTACTCGACAGTACTACACAAAATTAACGCCAATAATAGTAATTTTTTCATAACTCATAACCTCCAATAAGCGCTCTATCAGCCCACTATAAGGGTAAAATCGCGCAATTTTAATAGTAACTTTTATAAAATCAGCCTAGCAAAATTGCTGCTAATAAAGCTAGGGTTTACCCGAGAATTAGCCCCAATTTTAGGGGACTTCAGGTTAAAACTATGTCGACGCAACGTGAAAAGTTCCGGTTTTGTGCAACATAAAAAGTTCCTATTTTGTTAAGTTTAAAATGCCTCTATGGCCGGCAAGGCCAGCTTCATCCCTACTCATCACAGGCGGTAAGCCCGAGACCCAACGTTGACTATTGTTGCTTGGTTTGTATGGCGAAGCATAAGCAACAAGTTTTGGCACTATTAAAAAAATATTTTAGCATAAATTATACTGCTTGCTTTTTAACAACTTGTTTTTCCAACACCGCATTCAAATCTGCCACACTAGCTGGTGTTAACATTTCATGCACTGAGCGTGTGTCAATTTCAGCATTCATAATTGGTAAATGCTGATGCTTAGCAAAATATTGCGCTAATGCGGTATATTTGGGCTGATAATCTTGAGCAACTGGATTAGAAGCACCATTAGTAAATGAGCTAAGTTTTTCTTTTCTAGTCTGATCCCTGAAGAAAACTGCGGTATTGTAACTATCTTGATCGTCACTAAGATCGACCACTAAATGATCATAAATGATTTTAGATTCAACCGCAGCTAGCGGGAATATTTTAAGCTCATCGATCATAATAATTTTACGCATTGCATCACCAGTACTATTAAATGTTGATAATTTTTTCAACATTGTTTTCCAGTCTTTCTCAAACACTGCTGGCCCTTGTCCAACCGTCGCTATACCATTTAATGCAGCTATCCGCACTAAACTATGATTAGGCATCCGTGTTAGTAAATTTTCCAGCTCTTTTAAAGCTAATTCCGCAGTTATTTTTTCGGCAAAAATCGCATTTGCTTGCGCTTGTAAATCAGTTGTAATGGCGGCGATTGCTACTGGGTCAATTGATGGTTCATCAACAGGTGTTGGGACTGCCGCTGGTGTTACATCGGCTACAGCTGGAAATTTATTAAATTCAACTAACAACTGCTCATATTCAGCTTTTTCAGCCGCAGTTGCTGGGTGCGACTGATTTTCATAAGAAATTTTACCGCTAGCTACACGTAACTCTGTTTCACAAATAAAATAAATTCGTTGCTGATCATCTTTCAATTCAATAATCACATTAGTGATCGCCTGTTCAGAAGCGTCAGCGTCGTCATGTACGCGAATTTCATCAATTAGAAATAATTTCCGTGGTCCATAGCGCCCGTCAATTTGCAAGAAAAGATTCACCAGTTGCGCACTATCCAATTCATTAGAATAGATCGAGCGCAAATGATGTTTAGCTGCCCCTGGCACCATTGAAACAATTGCCGGCGAATTATATAAATTAATAATTAATTGGAAAGGCACATCTTGCGTATATAACAATAAGCCCTCTGGTCGCACAGCCTCACCTTTTTCACGCTTGAAAAATGTCGTAATATTGAGCGGTGCGGTTCTAGTTTTAGCCATAATATCGCCGATTGAAACCACTTTATGTTCGTCAATCACCGAAAACCAAGCTAACCCGGGAAATTTAATTTGTGGCACACTTGATGCAATCTCCCTATCAGTTTCCATCATACGCGCCGCGAAACCATAATCTATAACCTCTGAAGTGACTTCACCTGCAAACAATCTGAAACTGAAAATTTGGCCCAGATCACACCAGTTACCGCCATATTTTCCAGCAAACGCAATAAAAATCATCGTATCTGTCAATGCTTGCGTGATAATGGCATAAGAATAGGTATTGCCAATACCCGTTTTCACATCTGTATAAATCAATTGATTGTTTAAACCGGCCGCAAAACATGAAAAATAATATAACAAACGAGTGTTAATTTTATTTTCCAAAAAATCTAACCATGTTTTAAATTGCACTAAAGCAAGCCCGACAATGGTAGTTTTAAAACCACCATGCCCGGCTATATAAAAAGACCAATTCGGCATGTTAGCACTATTTTCACGCGCATATTCTTGATTAGTCACAAATAATTTACTCTGATTAGCTTGCCAAACCGCCTGCATAAAATATGGCGCTTGCGTAGGCTTGGGTGTAGGCCGCACAATGTCGGCCAGCGTACGTGTGGGCATGTGATTTACTTTTAAGCCCAATTGTTGTTCTGTAGCAGTAATTGGCCCAGTAGTTACTAAATTTATGCTTTCAGGCGTAACGGTTGACGTATAATAGATTGGCAATAAAAGATATAATTCTGGGCTAATTTCCTTAATGATCCACCTATCAGCAATCTCCTGGGCAAAATTTTTGATGAATAGGACCCGCTTTCTGGATAAAGATCGATCTTTAGGATGCAAGATTAGCTCTTGACAAACTTTCTCATCAAATAAACCTGCATCTCGGATATTAACTAACAATGATGCTGAAACTACCATTGGCCCAGCATTGCTTCTAAGCACATCCGCCACAGCAGCACTAATAGCATAATTATTATTAATATTATCTTCGGAATCATCTAAAAATATGAACAGCGCTTTGTTGGACTGCATATCATCGCTGATGCTAGCTGCAGAACTAACTTCAGCAGGTTTTGCTAACAGATTTGGTTTATGTTCTGGCAACTGTTCCGTTACTGCAGCCATTTTTTCTAATGCCGCCAGCTCGGGTTGCAATATTTGCTCAGCTTCAACAATTGCAGCATCTTGCTCGATGGCATGCAAATTTATAAAACCTAAAATTAATAAACCTAAAGTCTTATATTTTAACTTAAACACCATTATTGCACCCCACTACTATTTGGTCTGCCCCACTTTTTCGCATACAATATGTAATTGTAAATGTTAGCAGTTAGTTTAAACTAAACAAAATTAGAAAAGCTATAGTCCTGCTAAAACCCGAGTTTTATGTCCAAAGTCTTATTAAATATTAAAAATATCCGTAAATCTTATGGTGATACCGAAGTACTTAAGGGTATTAATCTAGAGATCTATCAGGGCGAAATTTTAAGCTTACTCGGGGTAAATGGCGCCGGTAAAACTACTTTATCTTCGATTATTGCCACACTACACCCAG
>DATEBN010000021.1:0-4122 GCA_035287785.1 Candidatus Babeliales bacterium | reverse complement strand
TTTTGCGGGTAGGGTTGGGTTAGTTGTAGCTAGTTGAATTGTGGGCTGGTCCCAGACTAAGGGGCCGGCGCGGCCGATAAATTGATCAGTGTTTTTTTCGAAAACGGCCCAATTACTAAAGTTATAAGTCTCTTGATGCGTGATATATTCCTGTAGATTTTGCTGGACGGTTAAGCGGGAGCGGGGACCAGTATAAAAATAGCGCATGACTTGGGGGTCACTATGCAACTGGTATAGTAAGTCAAGATCGTCTAAACAAAAATTTCTTAGGTACGTCCGAGGGGTCTCTAAGCGATTATTGTTCTTGATCATGCGGTAAAAAACCGCCAGCTTGCATATTCCAAAGTTTAGCATAGTGGCCATTTAATCGCAGTAACTCTTCTGGCGATCCGTCCTCTACAATTTGTCCATTTTTAAATACCAAAATTCGATCCATATTAATTAAAGTCGATAATCTATGGGCAATCACAATGGCAGTTCTGTTCTGCATGAGATAATCGATACTAGTTTGAATTTGCTGTTCGGTAATCGAATCTAGTGCCGCAGTGGCTTCGTCTAGAATTAAGATCGGCGCATTTTTTAAGATCGCGCGGGCAATTGAGATGCGTTGACGTTGTCCCGCTGATAGTTTAGAGCCATTTTCGCCAATCATGGTGTGATAACCGTTGGGCATCTGTTCAATAAATTCATGACAGTGCGCTAGCTTAGCCGCTTCGATCACTTCTTGTTCCGTGGCATTTAATTTGCCATAACCAATATTAGCTAAAATTGTCCGGTGAAACAGGCCGGGATCTTGTGGGATGACCGAAATATGCTCTCTCAGAGATTCAACCGAAAAATTTCTAATATTTTGATGGTCGATTAAAATTTTACCAGCACTAGGGTCGTAAAAACGTAAAATTAAATTAATAAAAGTGGTTTTACCGCTGCCAGAAAAACCCACTAACCCAATCCGTTCTCTGCCATTAATGACGATCGATTTGCCATGAAAAATTTGATTGTCTGGTGAATAATAGAAAGATACATTTTGAAACTCAATTCTACCATCAGTTACCACCAAGCTTGGCAGAGTAGTGTTAGTGTCGTCGATGACAATCGGCGCTTCAACGATACTAAAAGCTTGTTTTGCGGTACCAATTTCGCGATATAGCCAGACTAGCTGTTTAGATAGCCACCAGACGGTATGCGAAATCGTGAAAGCGGTAGTAGTGACAAATGAGAAATCACCAATCGAGACCCAACCACGTTGCCAGCCATAAATTAACAAGAAAATCGTACCGACAATTAGGACCGTAGTTGCTAGGCTGCGGAAAATATGAATTTTCATGGTGGCCCATTCCAGCTCGATGGTGCGATCGACTTCAACTTTCTGGAATTTATCGAGATACCGCGCTTCATATTTTTGGCGGGTAAACATTTTAACCGTTAAAATATTCCGGAAAGAATCAATAATGTTACCTATTGCAGCACTAGAGGCTTCCGCTTGTTGACGTGAATAGGTAATACTACGAGCTGACATAATCCCAGTAATCGTTAACACAACTAAGAACCAACCCATGACTAGATAAGCAAAGACTGGTGCGCGATTCCAGAGTAAATAAGTCGAGAAGACAAAAGTCAACATGCTGGTGTAAACTGTGTCGTGAATACTAGAAAAAATACTCTCGAAGTTATCTGATAAATCGATAATCTTTTTAGCAATATTGCCAGACATGTTTTCTTGGAAAAACGGATAAGAATGTTTTTGCACTAAATTAAATAGTTCAGCGCGAATTTCAGTTCTCACTTGGGGCAAAGTATAAGCTTGTAGTAAGTCTTCTAGGCGTGTACAAGCGCTAGAGGCCAATCTAATCACAATAAACAAGATTAGTGGCACGGTGAGAACGTTATAAATATCAAAGGGGTCACCTTTGTAAGCCACAATGGCATCAATAATTTCACCAACTAAATAGGGCATATAAGATTGTGCAAATGAATAGATCGTAGCAGTGGTCATTAAGCCGATAAATTTCCATTTATGCTTAACAATAAAAGACCAAAAAAAAGCTGTTAAAGTAGGGACTTTAGAAGCCACAGAAGCTTGAGACATGTTTTTACCCCCTGTTATTAAAATTGTTTAAGCACTGCCAGAAATTAGGGTATTTAATTTCGAGTGCATCTGTAAACTGTTTAGCAGATTATGGTTCTGATTGTCGTTATTCTATGCGGTTTGTGAGACATCGTTTTGCAACGGTCCGGCCGTTAAGCCGCGGATAAATTGATAGATGTAAGGATTGTCAGATTGCCAAATTGTTTTGGCTTCGCCGAAAAATTGCACACGACCATGCGCGAGCAAAACTACATAATCAGCATAGTTAAATATATCTAAATCATGCGAAATTACAACTGAGGTCAGTTGGTGTTGCTGTTGTAGGCTGGCCATCAGCTCATGAATAATGCGGGTAGTAATCGGATCTAAGCCAGAAGTAGGCTCATCATAGAAGATAATTTCTGGGTTAGTTAAAAGTGTGCGGGCCAACCCAGCGCGCTTTAACATGCCGCCGGACAATTCCGATGGATATTTATCTAACACATGCTCTGGTAAATTCACAGATTTAAGCACTTGTTTTACTAACGGCAAAACTTCAGCGCGAGTTTTACCAACTTCTAGTAATGTAATGCCAATGTTTTGAAAAATATCTAATGAGTCTAAAAGCGCCGCAAATTGAAACACATAACCACACTTCCTTAAAACAGCCGTACGTTCAGTGGAGTTGGCTTGGATAATATCGGTCTGGTTAATTAAAATTTGGCCACTCGTTGGTTTGATTAAGCCGACAATTTGCTTAAGTAATAGTGATTTACCTTCACCAGATTTGCCAATAATCACGGTCATTTTGCCAGCAGGCAAGCTTAAATTTATCCCCTGATGAATTAAACGGCCACCAGTAAATCTTTTAGTTAAATTAGTAATTTCGATCATGAGAATAATAGTGCAGCTAAAAAATAGTTGGCAATAATAATTAAAATTGAACTAATCACCACACTTTTGGTAGTTGAGATACCAACACCACGGGCACCGCCATAAGTATAAAAACCTTGATAAGAGCTAACTGTGGCGATAATTAAGCCAAAGCAAGTAGCTTTAATTAAGCCAGAAACCAGGTCCCACATACAGCTCATTTCCTTAATGCCAGATTTGAAAACTTCGCCGTTGATGTCGAGCTTTAATGTGCAGACTAGATAGCCGCCCAAAATCCCAAATGCCACCGAAAATAAAGTTAAAAATGGCAACATAAGCGTGGCTGCGACAACTCTAGGCACAATTAAATAACGATAGGGGTTAATTTGCAAAGTAGTTAAGGCATCAATCTGCTCTGTTACCCGCATCGTGCCGATTTCAGCAGCCATGGCTGAACCAGCTCGACCAGCGACCATTAAGCCAGTTAAGATGGGCCCCAATTCACGTGACATACAGAGTGCTACAATTGGACCAATCAGATCTTCGCCACCAAAACACTTGAAGCCTTCATAGCTTTGTAGAGCAAATACAGCGCCTGAACAAGCGCCAGTAATTACCGTGATTAATAGCGATCCGATCCCAATTCGTTCCATTTGGCTAAAAATTTTAGCTGGCTGAAGCTTATAAGCAAATAATGCTTGAATGGTTGAACCCAAGAAAATGCCTAAGCGCCCAATTAATTCGAGCGCTTTAACAGTTTGTGTACCAACGATACTAAGACTGTGTGCCAACATCAGTTGCAACCAGATGTGCTACGCTAAACCTAGTCGAAAGAGACTGGCAATGGCGCTTGTTGAGCTGGGTTGTGTTGTGCTCTTGGGCCTTCATAAGTAGTTGTGCGTAATAATGCTAAGCCTAATGAACCTAAGATTAAAATTGCACTGAAGCTCCAAGTTAATTTTTGAAAAATATCTTGACCGCCAGAGCCACCAAATAACATTTGGCTGCCACCACCCATGCTACCAAGGCCGAGTGAACTTTTAGTTTTTTGAATTAAAATTAATAAAATTAAGAAAATACAGCTTAAAGAAAACAACGTACTTAAAAAACCGTATAACATGTTTAAACTCTTTCGATTTAATTTTTAATTAATTAATTTTAGCTAATCTAAAATTAAAATT
>DATEBN010000020.1:0-5033 GCA_035287785.1 Candidatus Babeliales bacterium | reverse complement strand
TAAGTTAAAATTAAGCATGAAAGCAATTAAGCTTAATAAACTTAAAATCTTAAAATTAATTTTTTGATAGCTACGACAGATATTTGGACACATAATATTAACCCCCAATTAATTATTCCAAGATATGACCCTGAAATTAATATTTTTTTAATAAATAAAATTACTTAAATTAATTGTAATTAAACTAAATAACTTAAAGCAAGAGTTTGTTTAAAAAAATTAGAACTGTTTATGTGACTGTGGGGTTTGAGGCAATATTTGGGCCGGCGCTAGTAAGCTCTGCTGAGCCAGATCTTGGGAAAAATCGTAAGATTCGCCGATTTTCATGATTTTGAGCGTTTCTAAACCCAACTCTTGCGAGATATGGGAATTCCACCATTTTTTAATTTGCCGAATCGGCGTATCAAATAGATCTGAGCCAAAATGAAAAGTACCCCAGTGCATCGGGACCATAATTTTGGCCCCGAGATCCTGAAACGCCTGGCCAGCTTCAGCAGCATTAATATGGGAAGTATGTAAATATTTACGCGGTTCACACGGCGCAATGGGCATAAACGCCATATCGATCAGCGGAAATTCCTGCGCAATCGTATTAAAATGACCAGAATAAGCGGTATCGCCCGCAAAATATAACCTATGCTGGCTAGTCTCGATCATCCAAGAACCCCAGAGGGACTTATTTTTATCGAACAGTGAACGCTGTGACCAATGATAAGCGGGTAAAAAAGTAAACTTAAAATTACCTAGCTGATAACTTTCCCACCAAAAGCCTTCGATCATCTGTGCGGGCTGGAAACCCCATTTTAATAAATAACGGCTATCACCACGCGGTACCAGTAACTTTAAATTCGGAGAGCTTTTTTTAATCGCCATGATCGAACGATAGTGCATATGATCTAAGTGATTATGCGAAATTAAAATATAATCGATTGGCGGTAGCTGTGCTAAGCTGATTCCCGGCGCTAAGATGCGGGGAAACAGAAAAGTAGCATTTCCAAATATCGGGTCAGTTAAAATATTTTTGCCCATCGTTTGGATTAAAAAAGTCGAATGGCCTACCCAAGTGACATTTAAGCTGTTAGTCGCTAATTGTGCTTGAAATTTACTAACTGGTTCTAACTGGTCACTGTGACTAGCGTTAGTTGTTAATTCTGGCAAAAGTGCTGGTGTAGCCCGCCAGAGCTCTTTATTTTTGGGTAAACGATCTGAACCACGCCATAAGGAATATAAGAACATCTGCAGTTCGCCCAAAAAAGAGCGTAACAAACAGATCATCGTGTCTAGCCTAGGCTGCTCAGTGCGTAACTCATAAATGTGATTATAATAACGATTTTTAGAATAATATGGGTAACGGCGAAGATGATTGTTTTTGGTTTCCTGCTTATCAGGCATTGCTACCTACACACCGTTGTTAATTAATTTCCCCCATCCAGACAGAACGTCCAGGATAGGGGAAATGGAGGTTATCTTATTTAAGAGACGTTTTTATGATACACAAGTGATTACTAAAAATCAAATTTTTCCAGAAGATTTATTCGATTTAGCTAAATTTAAAATTTAGACAATAATTTGGGATCTAAAAAGCTATTATTTTAAGGCGCAAACTGCTCTGGATGCCCTACTTGATATTTTTTTGGTCAAACTATTCCAAATAGTGAATTTAATCCCTTAATATAAGCATAAGTAGGTTATTAGAGCTAAATAAAAATTAGCTCGAAACTGATAAATTTATGGGGGCTATATGAATATCTTAGGGCGTTATCTGCTAATTGCGGCTCTCTTACAGGCTAGATTCAGTTTAGCCCAAGCTCCAGAAACTTATATTACCGTCTTTACACACGGCACAATTCATCCGCATGTCACCCTAGGTGAGATTCATCTAGTTTTTAAAGATCAGATTACAGATACCCATTACGCCTACGTCAACGAATGGCACCGTCAGGCGCCGATCTATTTCAAAACTCAGGCAATGCAAGGGCTCGGATTAGAACCGATCGATTTACACCCGACCAGCAAGCCTCGTAGTAATGGTGCCACGGTCCTGGCCAATATTTTTGAATATTTTTACAAAAAAGAGCACCCAAACCGGATTAACCATTATTATACTTTCGGTTGGTTGGGACTGCTTAGTAATAAAGAGCGGTTGAAAGCAGCTGAGCAATATCATGCTGAACTAAAAGCACTCTTAAAGAAATATCAGGCTCAAGGGATTAATCCTAAGTTAAGACTAATCGGGTTTAGTCATGGCGGTACCATTACACTAAATCTAGGTCTTTATGAACCAGACGATATCAGTCAGTTAGAAGTACCAATCGAAGAGCTAATTTTAATTGGTACGCCCATTCAGAAAGAGACTGAGTGCTTAGTAGATCACCCGATGTTTAAACGCGCATTCCAGTTCTATTCACGCTCTGACTTTCCACAAACTTCAGATTATATTTCCACCGATTATAATTTTTGCCACTGGCGCTTCTTGCCCCATAATTTCTGCTTATTCAGAGATGCTAAAGCTACCAATGGCCAAAAAAATAGCTTTAATTTGCCAGATAAGCTAACCCAAATCGAATTACAATTCTTAATGAAAGATCACCATGTCGCACCTAAGCATACCGAATTATGGACCTTTGCCTGGGCGCAACGTTGGTATCGTAAAAAGTTTCCGTTAAATCCGGTACCGGTAGTCGCCATTGTGCCAGCATTATTAGAAACTATTAGGCAAACTCTACCTAAAGATACGCACGAATTAATCGCTACGGTGCATACCAACGAAGGTTCATTGGAAATTCAAGAACTATATCCTAATTTACGCACTAAAGCTAAGACATATAGTGTGCCGTTTTTAACCCAAACTGATCGGCAAACAGTTCGTAAAATCGCTACTAAATATGAACCCAAATTTCAAACTTCTAAGAAAGTGCGTAAATCGTCAGTTAGAGCAGAACGTTATGCGCTGGCCAAAATGTCAGAGCATAAAGCCCAGGTCTGTCTACTTAAGTATGCTAACGATCCGCAACGCGTGCCTAGATTAACCAAACGTGCTAGAAGAGCGTTAAAAAATTAGCGCATTAATTCCCAGATCTCTAAAAGCTCCGTAATAGTTAACTGCTGAGCCCGTAAAGTTAGTAGCTCAGGAGTTAATCGATCTAAATTATAGTGTGTTTGAGCTAGATTATTTCTTAATGTACGTCTCGGAAATTTAAAACAAAGTTTAATAAACTTCCAGAAATTTACCTCGTCGGAAATCGCGATTAAATTAGCCCTAGGTTTAAAATAAACTAAACGCGAATAAACTTTCGGTGGCGGTACAAAAGCGGTCGGCGGAATCTTAGCTAGCAACTCTAATTCAAAATAATGCTGAAAAAATATGGAAGTATAACCATAGTCGCGGCCCGATTTTTTGAGTAATTTTTGCGCCACTTCTTCTTGCACCATGATCACGCCCTCTTTAAGCAAATCACGATGTGCTTGCAGCAAATATAAAATTGGAAAAGTAACCTGATATGGTAAATTTGCAAGTAGTACCCATGGGGCATTTATTTCTAGCGCTCTAAAATCAAAATCTAAAATATTTTGGACTAAAATTTTAAGCCGCGCATCTTTAAGCTGCTTAGCTAAATATTCCGCCCATTCGGGATCAATTTCAAACACCCATAATCTGGCAATTTGTTCGGCTAAGATTGTACGTGTCAAAAAACCAGCGCCACCACCAATCTCAAAAACTGAACTAGTTGGATCTAACTTTACCCGCTTAAAAATTTCGTCTAACACCCACTGTTCTTTTAAAAAGTGTTGCCCATACTGTTTTTTATGCCGTGGTATAAATTCTGACACGTTTAATCTCGCTAAACTTTATTTTTATTTTTTATTTCATCAAAGCTTCTTTAAAGAAGTCGAGCTCTTTGAGCACTTTGCCAGCACCTTTCACTACACATAATAGTGGCTCATCAGCGATTCTAACTGGCAAGCCAGTTTCACGTGATAACAATTTATCTAGACCACGCAGTAATGAACCGCCACCGGCCATCACAATCCCTCGATCAACTAAATCTGCGGCTAACTCTGGCGGTGTATTTTCTAAAGCTACTCGTACCACATCGACAATACTACGAATAGTTTCTAGTAACGCTTCGTTCACTTCAGCACTAGTTAAATTTAAGGTTTTAGGCACACCGGAAATTAAATCGCGCCCTTTAATGGCCATCGACTCTAATTTAGTATCAAACATGACTGAGCCGATATTAATTTTAATATTCTCTGCAGTTCGTTCGCCAATCAATAAATTATATTTACGCTTAACATAGTTCACAATGGCGCGATCCATTTCGTCACCACCCACGCGAATCGATTTACAGAAAACAATATTCTTCAGTGAAATAACCGCTACCTCTGTGGTACCTCCACCAATGTCGATAATCATACTAGCACATGGATCATGCACTGGCAGTCCCGCACCAATCGCGGCCGCTAACGACTCTGTAATTGTATAGACATCACCAGGACGTGCCCCAGCTTGTTCAGCTGAATCACGTACCGCCCGGCACTCCACTTGCGTAATACCAGATGGTACACCAATCACCATGCGTGGGCCTCGAAAGAAACGTTTATTATTATGCACAGCGCGAATAAAATAACGTAACATGCTTTCAGCTAATTCGAAATCAGCAATTACACCATCGCGCAACGGCCGACAAGCAATAATACTCTCGGGGGTTTTACCTAACATCTCTTTAGCCACACGTCCGGCGGCTAACACATGGTTAGTACCAGCTTTGACTGCTACAACCGATGGTTCATCTAAAATCACGCCCCGCTTTTCGACATAAATTAGCGTGTTAGCTGTGCCCAAATCGATCGCTAAATCGTTGGAAAATACACCAAATATCCGACGTGACGGAATAAATTTTTTCAAGCTCTCCATAGCATTCCTATAGCTATTATTTTAATTAAAAATCAACTTCGATCCCCATGGTCGCACGATGCGTCGCCACAGAACCACTATCACCAAATACACCTACTGGCTGATCCCAATTTAA